>JAJRXO010000193.1 GCA_024276255.1 Chloroflexota bacterium
AAGGGGGGTGAAATCGAGTTTCTGTAGTTTTGTCAGCAACCCGCTTTGTTGCAGCTGTTGCATGGTGCTTTGCAGTCGCGCCCGCGATTCGGGGTGTCCCGACAGGGTGTGTTGCTGCTCGATGGCATCGTAAACATAACACGTTGCCATGATGATATCCCTTTATGCTCCGGGGGCGCCGCGCTGGCGCATGGCTTCGAAAAGGATGATGCTGGCTGCGACCGCTGCGTTCAGGCTTTCTACCCCGCGGGCCATGGGGATGGCAATGGGGGTGAGATGACGGCGGTCGGCGATGAGCTGGGGGCCGTTGGCTTCGCCGCCCACCACCAGCACGCTGGGCAGTTGCCAATCGACAGCAGTGTAAAGGGTGGGGGCGTCGGCTTCGGCCAAGTACCAACGATAACCTGTCGGCATCGCCTCTAAGTCGGCCATCTGGCGAGCCATGCGAATGGCCACGCGGAAGTGAGCCCCCATCCCGGCCCGCAGCACCTTGGGTGACCATACATCGACCACGCCCGGCAGGCAATGCACGGCATCCACGTCCGCGGCCGCGGCGGAACGCAGCAGGGTACCCATGTTGCCGGGGTCGCGCAGACTGTCCACGACCAGATGCAGGCCGCGTTCGCCGACGGGGAGTTGTGGTACGGATACCACGGCCACCATCTGCTGCGAGCTGACCGTGGCCGTGAGGCCAGACATCAGCTCCGGGCTCAGACACAGGGCTACGCCGCCGCGGGCCCGCACCTGCTCAATCAATGGCAGGGCACGGGCCTGCGAGCGCCGGGTATAGAAAAAGAGCGCAGGCGGGTAACCTGCGCTCATACTGTCCTGAATGAGTCTCAGTCCTTCCAGCAATACCTGCTTGAGCTGAGTGCGGCCCTTTCGACGAAGAAGAGAACGCGCATGTCGGTATCGGGGATTGGCTGAGCTGGTAATCTGGTCAGTGGGCATCCTTAGCTGAGCGAGCTTTTGGCCACATCGACGACGGCGCCGAAGGCTTCGGGATCGCTGACAGCCAGATCCGCCAGGATCTTGCGGTCGAGTTTGACGTTGGCCTGCTTGAGGCCATACATAAATCGGCTGTAGCTCAGTTGGTGTTGCCGGCTGGCAGCATTGATGCGGGTGATCCACAGGCGGCGAAAGTTGCGTTTGCGCTGCCGGCGATCGCGGTATGCATAGAGCTGGGCATGGATCAGGGATTCGTTGGCCGTTCTGAACAAACGGTGACGGGCGCCATAATGGCCCTTGGTGAGTTTGAGTATTTTTTTGTGGCGGGCGCGTGCGGTAACGCCTCGTTTTACACGTGTCATGGTAAATTACCTCGGTCTCGACTAGCGAAATTTCTTCAGGTAGGGGGCCAGTTTTTGCAGGCGGATGCGATGGCTTTTTTCGTTATCCGTTTGCAGTTTGTCGAACTGGCGCTTGGCGCGTTTGGAAGTGCGGCGTTTGAGATGACCTTTGCCCTGCTTAATATGGCGTAATTTGCCATTGGCAGAGACTGTGAAGCGCTTGGCCGCACCTTTGTAGGTTTTGATTTTCGGCATGGTTATAAATCTCCTCACATGAAATGGGTGCTCCTCATGAGAGTAGCACCCTATTTCAAGTCGTTAACAGGATGGTGGTGCTGGAATAGCAGGATGTGTGGGATAGACAGGAATGATAAATTCAGGAGCGAATAGGGGCCAGGATCATGAGCAGGCTACGTCCTTCCAGGTTGGGTTTGATCTCCACTTCGCCGACATCAGCCAGCTGGCGGGCAAACTCTTCCAGGATTTCAATAGCGACTTCGGGGTGGCGAATTTCGCGACCGCGGAAACGAACACGTACCTTGACTTTGGCGCCGCTCTCCAGAAACTTGCGGGCCTGGCGCAAACGTACGGCAGTATCGTGTTCGCCGGTTTTGGGGCGCAGGCGTACTTCCTTAACTTCGATCTGTTTCTGGGCCTTGCGTGCTTGACGCTCGCGTTTAGCCTGTTCGTATTGGTATTTGCCAAAATCCATCAGCCGACACACCGGCGGCTTGGCTTGCGGCGCAACCTCCACCAGATCAAGGTTCTTCTCTAGGGCCAGCTGCAGGGCAGTGGCCGGCGACATGATACCCAATTGCTTGCCATCGTCGTCGATGACACGCACTTCGGGCGCCCGGATGCGCTCATTGATGCGCACTTTGGGTTGTCGCACTGACTGTTTATAGGAGCTTCGTCGTTTGGCTATTGGGGGCCTCGCTTATGCAAAATGCAGTGGGGCGTTGCTGCT
>JAJRXO010000194.1 GCA_024276255.1 Chloroflexota bacterium
AAAAGCAATGCCGGTCATCCCCTGTGAAATCAGTTTGGTGACATCAGCAGTATGATGCGAATAGGCCGACCATAACAAGACGCCACAATGTGGCGCCACCTCTTTGATCCTGCGGCACAGGTCCAGGCCCAATGCCCGCCGAGCCGACTCGTCTTCATCCGTAAAAAAGGGCAGGTAGATATCGAGCACCGCCAGATGCAATGTGGCAAGGTCCACCTGTTGCAACTGTTCCATCGCCTGCATGTATGTAGAAGCCTCCAGCACGCCATAGCCTGAATCGTCCAGGAAATCAGCAACGGCACTGCGCATAAAAGGATCGTCTTCAACCAATAGAGCCAACGATTGTTGAATCATAAGCGAATCACGAAAGCAGATAGATGAATTTTGCCCTATCGTATGAGTAATTTTACGGGATTGATCTTCGGCCCCGCCTCTGTCACAATAAGAGTGTAATCCTTTGGGCTGCTTGTTTATGGACAGACGGCAGTCTACTGCGCTCTTCGAGCGTAGCGAGAGGAGCCGGAGCAGAAGACGTCGGATTGTGGCGGATCCGACGTCTCTGCTATTGTAGGGCTCTATATTATGGATCAACAGTGGGATACTGGCAAACGCCCTCATGGCCCCAACAGCAGTGCCTCGAAAGCCGTGATTCGACACAGATCGGGATCTGAAACGACAACCCCGCCATCAGGCATGAGAGCAATGCCCACGGGACGGCCGAATTGCCCCGGCTCGTTACCCTTGCCGCCAAACTGGGCCACGGGTTGTAAATCACTACCATACACCAGCACCCGTCCACCTTCGGGATCTGTCACCAGCAGACGACCGTCGGGGCTGACAGCCATGTGCGGGGATTCGATGGTGTTGGCCTCGGGCGAGGCAAAACGTTGCATCTGCCCGGAAACCATGTCCACGCGCCACAGAGTTCCTGCCAGGGGCTCGACTACGTAGAGCACGTCGCCAGGACCATAGGCGGCATCGGTGGGTTGGCCCGGCCCCAGCTGAGAGTCGGGGCCGCCGTACTGCGCCCGTAATTGGCCGTCAGGGCCGACCTGCAGCACGCGTACGCCGCCGGTATCGGCAATGAGATAATCACCGTTCGCAGTGATGCCCAGCCCCCGCGGGCGGTACATGGCCAGATCGGCGCCAAACTGCCGCACGAAGTCACCCCCAGGTGTCCACAGCGATATCACCTGGTTCACCGCATCCAGTACGGCGATCTCCCCATTCGGGGTGGCTACCAGATCGAACACCTCGGTAAACTGCCCCGCTCCTTCACCGGCCTTGCCCCAGTCACTCAGGCGCTGGCCGTCGGCATTCAGATGCACGATGCGGTTATTCCCCATGTCGGCCACATACACGTCGCCGTTGCTATCTGTGGCCACGCCAATCGGTTTTTGCAGTTCTTTCTTACCCGTGCCACAGGAGCCATAAGTCCATAGCACCTCAGGCTGCACGACCGGGAAATCACCCAACGCGGGCGCGGCAGCAGGCGCCGGCGCACCAGGCTCGGGAGGCGCCTGTACGCCGCCACCGACCGGGGGGGTGGTGCTGGGAGCTGGGGGCTGGTTGGCAGGCAGGGGAGGCAATTCCAGATTGACCGGCAACGAGTCTTCCACCGGGTAAAGGTAGATGCTGGGAACGATGGCGCGATTGCGGCCCGGCGGCTGCCACCACAATTGCATCTCCCGAGAGCCGCCCAGCTCATTGTACAACACGGTGATGTCATGGAAGCCCTCGCTGAGCTCGATGCTGCCCTGACGATCCTGAGCGCCATGCGAGCCGCTGTTGTCAACTACCAGTTGACCATCGATGTACACCAGAGAGCCATCATCCGATCGGGTGGCAAACACATAGGTGCCGCTGACCGGGGCGGCGATCTTGCCCACCCAGCGAATGGAGAACGGCTCACGCAGGATGTTATTGGGCAGGATGAAGAGATCCCGCTGAATGAGGCTGGGCGTACCGCTCCAGTCCGGTGTGTTGTAGTAATAACCCACAAGGCCATTGGAGGCGCCAGGCAGGTTGTAGAGAGCGCTTTCTTCAATGGGGCGCAATTGGGGATTGTCGGGCGTGATCCAGCTCAGGGTTACGGTGGCGGAAGCCGATTCGGCCAGCATCGTCAATCGCAAGCCCTGGAAACCACCGGCCAACGTGCGTTGCAGACTCTGGCGGCCATTGCGAACCCGCAGCACCTCGTTTTCATCCAGATAGAGGATGGCTTCACCGCCGCTTGCTTCAAGCTCAAAAGTGTAGGAGCCATACGTTGGCGCCAGCAGGGCGCCTTCATAACGGGCCACAAAGGGCGGTGGCAACGGCGCAGCGCTGAGATCGATTTGCAACGAGTTTTGTTTTCCGCGCTGGGCGGGCGGTTGATTGGGATCGGAGCCGGGGATATAGGTAACCTGCAGGCCGCGGGCTGCGTCATACAACGCTCGCGGCACATGATAGCTGAGAAACAGAACGCGACCGTACCGATCGCGATCTACATAATAAGTGCCGCCGGGGTACAGCTGCTGCAAAAGCGGGATCAGCCGTTCGTCCACTGGTTCCAGGATAAACTCAACATCGGCGCCGGGATCTTCGCGCAAGGGGATGTGCTGGGCGAGGTTAAGGACGGTGATGTCCCGCTGTCCGCCTATGAATTTGACCGCTGAATGGTGGGTGTACTGGGGCGTCATGTAAATGCGCACGGAGGGCGGCAGTTCAGCCAGGTATCGGCCCACCGCCGATTCGTTGGGACTATAAGCACCCCACACCGCCGGATCGATTGCCTGCACGCGAAAATAGGTGTGAATGTTTGATCCCATCACATAAAGCACGATCATCGTCAGCCCCACGGCCAGGGGCCGCCAGCGTTTCTGCCCCCATGCCCGCGTCCATGCCTGCCACAGTTGATCAAAGACCGCCGCCACCAACAGGTAGATGATAGGCAGCAGGCCGATGGGCCGGCGGGCGGTCGGGGCTTCATGCGCCACCGAGAGCACTGCCAGGCTGGCAATGCCCGCGAACCAGCTGACGTACAGGAATGGTAATTCGCGCCATAGCCAGCGCACTGCCCAGAACATAGCCAGCACCAACAGAGCGGCCACCACAGCCTGCAATAATGGAGCGCCGGGAAGATTGTTCAGGGCGGCGTTATCGCCCTGCCAGTTAAACATGTACAGGGTTTTGCGCAGATTGGACCACAGGGGGGCATATGAGCCCGCGGCCTCTACATCCCGGAACACTGAAATGTGATTGATACGGGATGTGAACACGTGCCAATTGCGGATGATGTATATGCCCAGCGGGGCAACACCCACCAGGGCAGCACCCGCAAACGTGAGCATCCCCTCGAAATCCTGGCGGATACGTTGGCGATGACTGACCAACCAGTAAGCAAAGTAAAGGGCGGTGAGAAACGGTATCACGCGATACGCGGTGTAGGTGTTCATGCCCAGGGCCAGCATCAAGCCCGCCAGCGCCCACCAGCGACGGCGTCCCGTCTTCAATGCCCTGATCATAAACCACATCTGCAACGAGAGCACCAGGGGCATCATAATCAGCTCATACACAATGCGGCTGAAGGTGATGTGCCAGCGATCAGCAGCCAGCAGAGCGGCGGCCAGCAGCGCCACAGGACGATTGTATAATTCGCGTGCCAGGGCATAGAAGGCCAGCACCGTGAGCACCCCGAAGAAGGCCGACACCATGCGCATGCTGGTCACGCTCTGGCCAAACAGCTTGATGAACAGGGCGATGACATAGGT
>JAJRXO010000195.1 GCA_024276255.1 Chloroflexota bacterium
ATAGATGGGCCCCAGGCCAAAGGTGTACCCTGATTTCTCGCCATAAAAGGCCTGTGAGCTCAGACCAGCCGAGAGGCTGGGTATCTTGTCCTCGGCCAGACGAGGGGCCAGCGCTTCTGCCTCGCCCGATCCGTACATGATCATGATCAGGATATTGTCGTCTTGGCTGGTGAAGCGATCGTAGGCTGCGACTGCTTCATCGACGCTGCCACCAGTGTCGGAGAATTTGACTTCCAACTGGGCGCCGTAGATGCCGCCCGCTTCGTTGATGGCCTTGACTGCGTCCTCAGCTCCGTGGATCAGGGGGCCGGTGATGGCGGCGTAAGGGCCGGAAAGGTCGCCGAAGTGGTAGATGGTGATGGTTTCACCGCTGAGATCGGGCGGTCCTTTGGGCTCTGGTGTGGGGGTGGGCTCGACCGGTTTCGGCGTTGCAGTGGGCGGGACCGCTGTCGGCGGGGGCTCAGTCGGCGGTACCGCTGTCGGCGGTACGGATGTTGGTTCGGGTGTGGCGGCTGCGCCGCAGGCGCTCAAGAACAGCGCCGTCAGCAACAGGATTGCCAGGATGGGTAGGATTTGCTTTCGCATGGTGTCTCCTCCGTGAGCGTGGGATGGTAATACGTTGACAGTGAGGTTTTTACCTGTAGAGCAATGAACGTTGTTGCTCTGCAGAAATCCTCTCGCAAAATCGCAAAGAACGCAAAGTTCTTTTTTTCAACGTGGCGTTCCCGGCGCCTTTGCGAGTGACCTTTTGGCTCCGGCTCATCCGAATGAAGGGAGCTGTCGATCGCAGATGGTGTGTGGGGCTAGTGTGAAAACGGTCTCAGTCGCCAGGCGGCTTTGATCAATTGCCAGCGATGCGCGAGACCCTTGGGTTCGAAGATAAGAAAGAGCATGAGGGCGGCGCCGAAGAACAGGGGACGCAGGGCCTGCACGGCCCCTGCCGCGGTCGACGGCGCGATCGAGCCCAGGGAAGACCCAGCCACCGTGGCCAGCTCAATCAGTAATTCCACCAGCGCTGCGCCCAGGAAGGGGCCGAGATTGGTGCCCAGGCCGCCCACAATGAGCATGCCCAGCAAGATGATGGAATCACCCAGGTTGAAGCTCTCGGAGTTGATGTGGCGCAGATAGTGAGCCGACAGCGCACCGGCGATGCCCGCATAGACAGAGGCCAGGAAGAAGGCCTGGAGCTTGTATTTGTAGAGATTCACGCCCAGAAGCTCCGCAGCCAGATCGTTATCCCGAATCGAGACGAATGCGCGACCGAGACGCGAGCGGGCGGCGTTGCTGGCGACGACGGTGGTGATGATGAGGATGGTGATGGTGAGATAGAGGAAGCGTTGCGGACTGTTGATAGGCACACCGAAGAGCACCGGCACCGGCACATTGAGCCCCTGGGCGCCATTGAGCAGGTCGGGAAATGCGTTGCGCGTGAACCAGGGAATGATAAACTGGGCTGCAAGGGTGGACATGGTGAGGTAGAAGCCCTTGACCCGCAACGAGGGCAAACCGAAGATGAGACCGACCACACCGGCGGCGAGGGCTGCCAGGGGCAGGGTGACGAACAACGACCATTCCAGGTTAATCATCAACAATGCCGATACGTAGCCGCCCACGGTCATGAACGCGGCCTGTCCCAGGGAAATCTGACCCGTGTAGCCGGTGAGCAGGTTCAGACCCTGTACGGCGATGACGCTGATGGCGATACGATTGATCAGGGAGATGGCGCTCTGGCTGGCGTAGGCTGGCAGCAGGTAAATCGCCACCACGAACAGCCCCAATGCCACCCATTGCCAGGGGCGCCGGATGATGGCCATGTCGTAGGCGTAGCTTTCGTCAAATTCGCCGGCGGGACGGAGTACTGTCATAGGAGATTGCTCGTCATAAGTGTGTCTTGTTTAGCGTGTTGGTTTTTTTCGCCAGTAGCACGTATCAGATGCGCTCGATTCGTTTCAGGCCAAACAGGCCTTCCGGTCGGATGAGCAGCACGATCATGAGGACGATATAGGGCATGATCTCGGCGGAGTTGCGGATGAACTGTATTTTCGAGGCCGAGACCAATCCCTGCGAAAGGCCGATGAGCAAGCCTCCCACAATGACCCCGGGGATCGATTCCAATCCACCCAGAAGAACAGCGGGAAAGGCTGCCAGCACCAGCAACGAAAGGTTGAGATCAAGGCCGCTGGACGTGGCCAGAAGCACGCCACCCACTGTGGCGACCACGCCCGCCATGGCCCAGGAGACGCCGAAGATGCGGTTGATGCGCAAACCGATGCTCTGTGCCAGTTCATGATCTTCGGAGGCCCCGCGCATGGCCAGGCCGGCACGGGTGAAACGGAAAAAGGCGGCGATAAGAACGACGCCGAGGATCGCCACCACGAACGACCATACCAGGTTCTGTTTGAGGATGATCTGAATGTTGCGCCCGTTGTAGATGAATGGCGTGACGATCTTGTAGGGATTGGCCGCCGAGAACATCTGGGGGAAGTTGCGCTGCGTGCCACCAAAGAGCAACAGCGCCATTCCCTGCAGGAATTGTCCCAACGCCAGGGTCATGAGTATGATGGAGAGCAGGGGTTGACCGGTCATGGGACGCAGTGTCAGCCGTTCGATCAACAACCCCAGCATCGCCGATGCTGCCAGGGCAACCACGATCGCCATCCACAGGGGAAAGGATCGCTCCACAGCCAGCCACCACGTAAGCAGTGTTCCCAGCAGTAGCAGCTGTCCCTGAGCAAAATTGAAAATATAGGAAGATTTGAAGATCAGCACGATCCCCAGGGCCATAAGGGCTATGGGGCCGCCCGACAGCAGGCCGCTGACGGCGAATTGGGGTAGGAGTTGCCAGTTCATAAAATCGTGTTGTGTGTTGTGGAGTAAGGAGTGAGGAAACCTGTCAACGGCAATTAGCCGCTTACATCAAATCCTCTATACGCAAATTGGTATCAATGGTAGCCTCACGGCCATCCTGGTACTGGATGGTAGCGTGGATAGCGACCGAGATTTGATCGGAATAGAGGGCCTGGATGATGTCGCTGTAGCGCCCGACGAGGAAGCGACGACGCAGCTTGCGGGTGCGGGTCATTTCCCCTTCGTCGGCGTCGAATTCTTTGTGCATGAGCACGAATTTACGAACGCGGGCGCTCTCCGGCAACGTGGCATTGACCTGCTCAACGCCCTGGCGGATGAGTTCATAGACTTCGGGCTTTTGCGCCAGATCGGTGTAGGTAGTATAGGCCAACCCTCGTTTCTCGGCCCAGCGGCCGACGTTATCGAAATCAATGGTGATCATGGCTGTGACATAGCCCTTTTCGGCATCACCAATGGACATGGCATGGCTGATATAGGGACTGAACTTAAGGCGGCCCTCGATGTACTGTGGCGAGTATTTGACGCCCTCACCCAGAGAGATCATGTCTTTCATGCGGTCGAGATAGATCAGATGGCCGTCCTCATCGAGATGGCCGGCATCGCCCGTGCGGAACCAGGCCACGCCATCCTCATCATAATAGAGCGCTTCTGCGGTCGCCTCCGGGTTTTTGTGATAACCGGCGAACAGACCCTCGCCGCCCAGAAGGATCTCCCCATCGGGCGAGATTTTGACCGCGGCGCCGGGCAGGGGTACGCCCAACGACTCGAATTTGATGTCGTCCGGTCGATGGGTGATGGTTCCGCCTGTGGTCTCGGTGGAGCCATAGATCTGGCGCAGGGGCAGACCCAGGGCCAGGAAGAAACGCACGACGTCGGGGCTGAGTGCGGCGCCGGCGGTGTAGGCAGTACGGGCATTGTGCAGGCCAAACTGGCTGAGCAGGGGTTTGAAAAACGCCTGCTTGCCGAGGGCATACAGCAAACGCCAATACAGGGGTGGATTTCGCTTCTGCAGACGATAATCAGCCACTTTGTAGCCGACTGGTTGGAAAATGCGTTGTATGGCCCGATTGATCCAGGTAGAATCCAGCATTCGTACCTGAATAGACGCTACCAGATTTTCCCACAAGCGGGAATTGTAGAGCAAGGCATCGGGCGCGATCTCGCGGATGTTTTGCTGCACCGTGTCGGGGCTTTCGGCGAAGTTGAGGATGATGGCATGCGTGGCGTGGGGAGCGATGTCCAGGGCGGCGCCGCCGATCCAGGCCAGCGGGATGAAGGAAAGATAGTTGTCGGTGTCATAGCGGGGATCGATTGCGTCGAAGGCGTATGCCACCCACACGAAGTTCTCGTGTTTGATGGCGGCGGCCTTGGGCAATCCGGTCGTACCCGATGTATAACAGAACATGGCGATATCTTCGGGTTTGGCCGCCTCGATCATGGCCTCAAAGCGCTCGTCGTCCCAGCCTTCGGCCCGGCGCCCCAACTCCTGTACGTCTTTAAAATCCATCAGCCACGGATCATCGTAGTGCCACATGCCCTTGTCATCCCAGTAAATCACCCGGTTGACGCCGGGCGCCCTGTCTTTGATGGCCAATAACTTGTCACATTGCTCCTGATCGCCCGCCAGCACAAAGGTGGCATCGGAGTGATTGACAACGTAATCCACCTCTTTGGGTGTCACATCGGTAAAGATGCCCACGACGATAGCGCCGGTGGCCATGATGGCCAATGATCCCCACAGATACTGTCTGTCGTTATCACCGATGATTGCCACCCGGTCTCCCCGCTGCAGGCCCAGCTCCATCAATCCCAGTGCAAAATCCCGTACCTGCTCGTATTCCTGATCCCAGGTGAATCGCTGCCAAATGCCCATGTCTTTTTGGCGCACAGCGACTTTATCGCTGCCGCGATATTTGCGTACGTTAGCCAGCCATTGTTGGGAGAGTGTTTGGGAGGGATACATGGTGGATTGGGGAATTGGGAATTGGGAATTGGGAATTGGCTTCTCTGAAAAAAGGTTTTGTCGAGATGCGTCGAGCGCCAAATGGGTTGGTTTCAGAGGGTTTTTCTTTGCGAATTCCCTCTATTTTCTCTTTGCGCCTCCGCGCCTTTGCGTTTTTTCAGGGGAATCGGAGTTGGGAATTGGGAGTTGGAAATCCGAAATCCGAATTCCGCAATCCAAAATCCGCAATCCGAAATTCCTCAATGCTCCTGTCCAAGATACGCTTTGATCACGTCGGGATTCTGTTTGATCTCGTGCGGCGGGCCTTCGGCGATCTTGCGACCGAAATCGAGGACGACGACGCGGTCGGCAATATCCATGACCAGGCCCATGTCGTGCTCGATCAGGACCATGGTGACCCCGCGCAACTCATGGATGTCGAGGATGAAGCGGGCCATATCTTCCTTTTCCTCCTGATTCATGCCTGTCATCGGCTCGTCCAGGAGAAGCAGCCGCGGCTCCAGGGCCAGCGCTCGTCCCAGCTCGACCCTTTTTCTGAGTCCGTGCGGCAGCGCACCCACCACCGTCTTGCGGATGGCCTCCATCTCCAGGAAGTCGATGATCTCCTCCACCACCCGTCGGTGTTCCAGGTCCTCGCGATGGGCGAATCCCCAATAGATTAAGCTGGCCAGCATGCCCGATTTCATGTGGATGTGTCGGGCCGCCATGAGGTTATCCAGCGTGCTCAGGCCGGTATAGAGGGCGATGTTCTGGAAGGTGCGGGCGATGCCCAGACGGGAGATGCGGGAGGGATGGGTTTTGGTCAGGTCGTGGCCGTCGAACATAATGCGGCCGGAATCTGGGCTATAGAAATGGCTGATGCAATTGAGGAGGCTGGTTTTCCCGGCGCCGTTTGGTCCGATGATGGCCAATATCTCCCCTTCACGCACATCGCAACTTACATGGGACAGGGCTCGCACCCGGCCAAATGTCAAGCTGATGTTTTCCACGGATAGGAGTACCGAGGAGGATCCCATCTAATCTCCTTTTCAGTGCGAAAGGGTCGCTACTCAAAAGCGAACGGTTTAAGAATGTCCTGTGGCATTCCAGCCATGTGAGTCGACGAGTCCCAAACCATTGTACTCGATCGCACATCGCCTTCTGAGAGCCAACCAGACTACGATAAGAATAGTTTACCCTATTCACCAAGAATGTCAAAATGGCCTGGAAGGCGGGGGGCTACGGTAATTCGAAAATCTTCGCCTGGAACCAAGCGGAAAGAAGGGATTAACGAGTGTGGAAATCGCCCACATCTCAATCTCTCCCGCGCCCATGATCTCCTCAGGTCCGAGCCGCAGGTTCCGCGCCCGGGCGAGCACCAGATGGATTCCCGAGCTCCGGTAAAGCTTGCCGGTGAATATGCATTTTTCCAATCATGAGCGCCCTTACCAAGGCCTTGCTTATCAAGCGCTGGAAGAGTGTTATCGATCTGCAGCCACTGTCTGCGCTCGTAGCCAAGGCGGGGAGGCGATAAGGCTTTTCGCCTCCCCCGCACTCTTCCCTTTTCCCTCAATTTTGACTGTTTTCATTCATTTCAAACTCTCGCTTGTTTTTCCCCTTTCGTGGTCTTGAAAATGGGAAGCACTTTATTCATTTCGACTCAGCGTCGGCCCCGGCAAAGATCAGCTCTTCCCGTATTGTGTGATGCGGCACATCCACGACACCGAGCGCATCCAACACCTCATCCACGCGGGCGTTCCCCTGCCCGCCACTGCGCACCAGCATGCGCAAAACCACTTCCGTGCCGGTCTCCACCGTCATCTCCACCAGCAACGGCCGCAGATCATAGGTCTGGTGGCGCCGCTTGTGATGCGGTCGCAGCAGTTTCGGTTGCGCCAGCAATGCCCCCACCCGCGCGGACAGCTCATCCTCGGCCAGCGCCCGACCAAGATGAACCCGATAGCGGGCCATGCGCAGCTGGCTCTGCATGGCCGGCGCCTTGAGCGGCACCTCACAGATGGATCGCAAACGAAAACCCGGCGGCAACGTGCTGCGGATGCGCTCCAGCCAGGCATCCGGCTCAATCCGTTCGATCAGCCACACGTCCAGCAATTCCTGCTCGCCCTCGGTGCCCACCGGCAGGGCGGCGGCAAACTGCATGCGCGGCTGGGGATTGTAGCCCTGAGTGTAGGCCAGAGGCAGCTCCACGCGACGAAATGCCCGCTCCCAGAATCGGGCGGTATCAAGGTGGCCCACGTAGCGGGCGTCATCGGCCTGGGCGTAGCAAAAGCGCAGGCGTTGTACAGGGGTTGAATTCATCGGGTAATCATTTCCAGCAAATCTGGCAGCGCGGGCCCATAAAGCCCACCCTGCAAATCTTCCTTCTATCCTTCTTTTCCTTTTGCTCTTTTGTCCTTGTCTACCTGTCTACTTTCCTACTTGTCTACCTATCTACTTCCTACCTCATCTCCCTCCCATTGTACGCCAGGACCGCCCTGAAGCCGAAACTTAGCGACCGCTGGCGACCGTGTTACAATGTCGGCATTCCCGAATCCCTCCGTCACCCATTCGCAGGAGCAACACCATGACCGACATATGGCAACGCTTTCAGCTCGCCGGAAAAGTGGCCATCGTCACCGGTGCCAGCAGAGGCATCGGCGCGGCCATTGCCGGGGGATTGGCCCGGGCCGGGGCAGCAGTCGTACTCAGCAGCCGTAAGCAGGAGGCAGTGGACAAGGTCGCAGCCGAGTTGCAGGCTGAGGGGCTAAATGTAATGGCCCATGCCGCGCACATGGGCCGCATGTCCGAGGTGGAGGCTCTGGCCGAGGCTGCCATCGCTCATTATGGCGGCGTCGACATCCTCGTCAACAACGCCGCCACCAACCCTGTCTATGGTCCCATCCAGCAGAGCGACGAACGCGCCTTCGACAAGATCATCGATGTCAATCTCAAAGGCCCTTTCATGCTGTGCAGAGCAGTCTATGCCAGCATGAAAGCCCGCGACGGGGGTTCCATCATCAATATCAGCTCGATTGGCGGCCTGAAGCCCGAGCCTGGCATTGGTCTTTACAGCATCAGCAAAGCCGGACTGATCAGCCTCACGCAGGTGATCGCGCAGGACTGGGGCCGGGACGGCATCCGCGCCAATGCCATCTGTCCGGGCCTGATCCGCACCCGTTTCAGCGCCGCCCTGTGGCAAAACGATGCCATCGTCCAACGCTTCCTGCGGCATCTGCCCCTGGGGCGCCTGGGCGAGGCTGACGACATCGTGGGCCTGGCCCTATTCCTGGCCTCACCGGCGAGCGCCTACTGCACCGGCGGCGTATTCCTGGCCGATGGCGGATACATGGTTGCCTGAACAGATGCAAGTCCTTTTCGGAACCCGGTAAACGAGGAAACCAGTACACCGGGAAGCATTACCCTGCGAAGGCCCGGCCTGGTTTTCCGGTTTTCCGGTCTACAGGTCTACCCTGACCAGAAATTCAGTCTGAACTCGAACTCCATAACTAAAGCAGCCAATACGCAGTACGTAACACGCATTCGCCCTCGCAGCCATCTCTGCATACGACCTTAACAACAGATCCACTCATCCTCAGGAGAACCGCATGACTGACTTACAGGATATCTTGCAACAGATACGTGATTTTATACAGGAATCCGTGATCCCCCTGGAAGCGCAATTCCTGAAGGCAGGGTTCAGCGCCGTGCGACCGCAAGCGCTCACCCTGCGCCAGCAGGTCAAAGAAATGGGCTTGTGGGCGCCTCACCTGCCGCCGGAAATGGGTGGACTGGGATTGTCGCTGCACGAATTCGCCCATCTCAGCGAAGTGCTGGGCACCAGCCCCCTGGGGCACTGGGTATTCAACTGTCAGGCCCCCGACATCGGCAATATGGAAATCCTGCACCTGCACGGTACAGCCGCACAAAAAGAACGCTATCTGGCGCCGCTGGTAAGGGGGGAAATCCATAGCTGTTTTGCCATGACCGAACCCGAACACGCCGGTTCCAATCCTGTGTGGATGAGCACCACAGCTGTCAGGGATGGCGGTAGCTACGTGATCAATGGCCATAAATGGTTTACCACGGCCGCGGACGGCGCTGCATTTGCCGTGGTCATGGCCATCACCGACCCCGAAGCAGCACGCCACCGCCGGGCCAGCATGTTCCTGGTGCCCACCGACACGCCGGGCTACGAACATGTGCGGCGTATTCCCATCATGGGCGAAGAAGGGGAAGATTATCTCAGTCATTCTGAGCTACGCTTTCATGATTGCCGGGTACCGCGATCGGCCCTGCTGGGGCAGGAAGGCGATGGCTTCGTGATTGCCCAGCAGCGCCTGGGCCCCGGCCGTATTCATCACACCATGCGTTGGATCGGTATCAGCCAGCGGGCGCTGGAAATGATGTGCCAATACGCTGCGCAGCGGGAGCTGGCCCCCGGCGAACCCCTGGCCCGTAAGCAGACGGTGCAGAACTGGATCGCCGAAAGCCAGGCCGAGATACAGGCAGCACGGCTGCTTGTGCTGGACGCCGCCGCCAAGATCGATGCCCGGGGCAGCAAGGCAGCGCGGGTGGAGATATCGCAGATCAAGTTCTTTGTGGCCGGCGTGCTCAACCGCGTGCTCGACCGGGCGATCCAGGTGCACGGCGGCTACGGCCTCACCGACTACACCCTGCTTTCGTTCTGGTTTCGCCACGAACGCGGGGCCCGCATCTACGATGGCCCCGACGAGGTGCACAAATCGGTGGTGGCCCGCCACCTTCTGCGCCCCTACGGTGTGCGGATATAGGGCAATGATGATGAAAATGAGAACACAGATGAACACGGCCTTCGGTCACAGATCAATCATAAAGCCATCTGTGATTATCTGTGAGAATCTGTGTCCTACTATCGAAGCACTATGTCTCAATTACCGATCGACAGTCCGCAGCCAGTGCGCGCCGGCGAAGAACTCGACCTGCGGGCCCTGAGCGCATATCTGCAGCGACACTTGCAACTGCAAGGCGAGGTGCAGGTGATGCAATATGCCAGCGGCTACTCCAATCTCACCTATTTGCTGCAAGCAGGCGAGCAGGCATGGGTGCTGCGACGACCGCCCTTTGGCTCGGAAGGCGGCAGCGCCCACGATATGCAGCGCGAATACACGATTCTCACCCGCCTGTATCCGACCTTTCGCAAAGTGCCCCGGCCCATCCATTATTGCGCCGACCCCTCGGTGCTGGGTGCGCCCTTTTATGTGATGGAACGCGTGCAGGGGCTGATCCTGCGCGGCAAAACGGCCCACCGCCTG
>JAJRXO010000196.1 GCA_024276255.1 Chloroflexota bacterium
CGATGCGCCGGTGCTGCGGCAGCATCCGTTTTGTCGCGAGGATTGCTCTCGCCCCTCTTTTTGTGTATGATGACAATACGCTTTGTCCATGAAACTCATGGAAAAGACATCCGGAGGCATCTTCGATGAAACGGACACGCATAATCATACTCACACTCTGTACTCTGCTTATCAGCCTGAGTCTGGTGTTTTGGGGCCGCGGCCAGGTGCAGGCAGAAACCTCGCCTCCCACGCCGCCTGTTTTTCCGAGCGATCCGTTTGGGGTATTCACTTATGAAGCAGGAAATCGACTGGCTGGAGGAGCAGAGCTCGCAGGCCTTGGGGCACAGTGGGCCAATGTACGCCTGCACTGGGCCGATGTGGAGAGCAGTCCCGGTGTGTATGACTGGTCCACTTATGATACGTTCTTTGCCAATGCTGCCAGCCACGGATTTCAGCTAATGGTCGTGGTCGATCGCAATCCCGATTGGGCGGCCGATACCCATTGTGGCCCCATTCGCAGCGAACATCTTCCCACGCTGGCCAACTTCCTCACCGCGGCCGTGGCCCGCTACAGCGTGCCCCCCTACAACATCCTGCACTGGGCCATGTACAACGAACCCGACAACGCCGATTCCGGCTCAACCTATGCCAACTGGCTGGGCGGCTGTTGGGGCGATGCCAATTACCCCAGTCGGGCGCCGGGCGCCGGTGGCGCAGCCTATGCCAACATGCTCAGCTATGCCTATCCAGCCATTAAGGCAGGCAACCCCAACGCCCAGGTTGTGCTAGGGGCGCTGGCATACGACTGGTTTGTAGGCCCGGAAAATGGGCCCTTTGATCCGGCTTTTCTGGATGACCTGCTGGCTGCTGGCGGCGGCGCTTATTTTGATATCATCGATTTTCATTATTATCCGGCATTCTCCTATCGCTGGAACGACGATAGCAACGGCTTTGATCGCTACAATCGCGGGATCGCTTTCAAGGCGCGCTGGATCCAGAATGAGGTCAAACGCGCCACCGGCGAGCTCAAGCCCATCATGTGCTCAGAGGCCGGTCTCTCCTCGACCAGCCCCTATGGCGAATTGCGGGACGAAAGTCAGGCTCGTTTTGTGTTGCAGGTCTTCGTCCGCTCCATTTATGCCGGCATCCACCCTTTGCTGTGGTTTGAAGGCGTGGACGAACCCTGGCTGAACGGCAATCTGGCGACCATGGGCCTGTTTGACCGGAACCTGCAGCCCAAACTTTCGGCTACTGTTTATAAAGTCATGGTGCGCGAGTTGAGCGGGGCCCGCTTCCTGCGCCCGCGAGACGATCTGTACCTGCGTTTCGAGGGCTATGATTTCGATGTCAACGGTCGTCGCAAGACTGTGCTCTGGCATTCCACTTTCGACGCCGTGGAGATGCTGCCGCTGGCCATTTCGCAGCCCGGGGGCACCATGCGCGTGGTCGAGAAAACAGGTGAAGAGTTCTTCGTCGTTGACGGCAGCGTCAACGATCGCGACGGCAAACTGGACGGCTATGTGGGCGTGGATATCACCGGTAGCCCCCGCTATTTCGAAGATCTCAGCATGCCGACTTACACCCCAACACCCACGATCACACCCACCTACACGCCCACACTCAGTCCCACACCCACGGATACGCCCATTCCTACGGATACGCCCACCCTCACACCGACCCCTACCATCACCTCCACTCCCACCCGCCGACCCACCAAAACGCCCACTGCCACCCCGATCCCCCTGAAGCAGCGCCACTACATTCCCATGGTATTCCGTTGATATGAAACGAAGTTCTGCCCTGTTTCTGCTGCTGTTTTTACTGCTGGGCCAACTCCCACTGCCGATGGATGCTGTGAGCGCAGTGTCTGAGGTATCGGGTGCTGCCCCGCTGGCCCTGCCCCCCACGCTGCGCCCATCGCTGACGCCCAGTCTGACCCCCACATGGACGCCGCAGCCGCCCACAGATACCCCGCCGCCGGCCACAAATACGCCAACATTGATCCCCACTGCCACACAAGCTCCGGCCACAACGCCTGCCCCCACCCCCACACCGCAGGATACTGTTGCAGCGCCCACGGCCACACCGACCATTTCATCCGCGCTGAGCCCCACGCCACCGCCGCCCACGGCCACCCCCACGACGATCCCAACGGCCACGGCGTCAGCCACGCCATCTCCTCCTGTTTCGCCCGCACCTCCGTCGCCTACCCCCACACTACCCAAACCGGGTGCCGTGTCGACAGCCACGGCAACTCCTCCGCAGCCCACCGCCACCCCGCTTAAGGCCACCACCGCGCCCACCACCCCACCTGAATCATCTCCATCGACCCCATCACCAGAGCCGCCCACGACAACCGCCCCGGCAACCGGCGAGCCGCCTGCCGTCGCCACATCGCCTGCGCCCACCATCAGCCTGGACGACATTGTGCCCACGCCCACGGCAACAGCCAGCGCACCTGCGGCTACTGCACCCGGCGGCCTGCTGTTTTTGCTGGTCGGACTGGCCCTGCTGCTGGCTGCCGGCCTCGTATTCCTGTGGCAGCGCCGACAACCCTGATGC
>JAJRXO010000197.1 GCA_024276255.1 Chloroflexota bacterium
CGGATCATCAAGATGATCAACGGGCCAGAGGCATTTACTCCGGATGGCGAGTTCATCCTGGGCGAGTCAGAGGTGGGGGGATTCTTCGTCGCCGCCGGCTTCTGCGCCCATGGTATCGCCGGCGCCGGCGGCGTGGGCAAGGTCATGGCCGACTGGATCGTCGATGGTCGTCCAGAGCTCGATGTCTGGCGCATGGATGTGCGCCGCTTCGACGGCCGATATCGCAGCCGTTCGTACACCCATGACCGCACCTGGGAAGTGGTGCATCATTATTACGACATTCATTTTCCCTTCCAAGAGCGGGAAGCAGGCCGGCCGCTGCGCCTGAGCCCGGCCTATGAGCGCCTGAAAGCGCTGGGCGCCGTCTTTGGCGAGAAATCCGGTTGGGAGCGTCCGAACTGGTTCGAACCCAATGGGGAGGGCGTCCGGCCCAGCTTCGAGCCGCAGGGCTGGGCCCGGCGTCACTGGTCGCCAGCGATTGAGGCTGAACATGTTGCCGTACGCCAGCGGGCCGGGCTTTTCGATGTCACTTCTTTCAGCAAGTTCGATGTGGTCGGAACCGGCGCTGCTGAGTTTCTGCAACATCTGTGCGCTAACGACATCGATCGCCCTCGCGGCACCATCGTCTACACCCAGTTGCTCAATGAGCGGGGCGGGATCGAATGTGATCTGACGGTGACCCGGCTGGCGGCGGATCGCTTTCGCATCATCACCGGCACGGCCTTCGGTCGCCATGATCTGGCCTGGCTACGACAGCATTTGCCGACGGATGGCTCGGCATACGTGAACGATGTGACGTCGCAGTATTGCTGTCTGGCCATCCAGGGGCCCCTCTCCCGCGAGATCCTGCAGAGCGTATGTGAAGACGACCTGAGCAATGAGGCTTTTCCTTACATGAGCGCCCGTCATATCACCATCGGGCACGTGCCGGTGCTGGCGTATCGCGTGACGTATGTGGGCGAGCTGGGCTGGGAGCTGTATACGGGCATGGAGTATGGCGCCCGCCTGTGGGATGTGTTGTGGCAGGCGGGGCGCCCTCATGAGATGGTGGCAGCTGGCTATCGGGCTATCGACTCGTTGCGCCTGGAGAAGGGCTATCGCTACTGGAGTGTTGACATAACTCCGTTGGAAAACCCTTTCGAGGCCGGGCTGGGTTTTGCTGTGCAGCTCAACAAGGGGGATTTCATCGGTCGCGATGCCCTGCTGCGGGCCAGGGAGGAGGGAATCCAACGGCGGCTGTGCTGCATCGTGCTGGATGAGGGGACAAAGCTGCTGCCACTGGGAAACGAGGCGGTATGGGCTGGTCGCGAGTTGGTGGGGCGGGTGACCAGCGGCGGCTGGGGATACACGGTGGGGCAGGCCATTGCCTATGCGTATCTGCCCCTGGAGTTGACCAAACCGGGTACTGTGGTGGAAATCGAGGCCTACGGCGAACGTTTTCCGGCGCAGGTGGTGCGCGAACCCCTGTATGATCCCCGCGGTAAGCGCATCCGCGGCTGATACTTTTTTCCATCTACGTTCATCTTTTGCACACATCATGATCAAAGCCATTACCTTCGACTTCTGGGATACCATTGCCATCGATGATTCCGACGAGGCCAAACGGGCGGCGCTGGGGCTGCCCACCAAGAGTCAGGCCCGTTTGCAGTTATTTATGGATGAGATACTCAGCCATCATCCGGAAGTGGAACCGGCGGCCATCGCCCGTGCCTACGCCCATGCCAACGACTGGTTCCGCCGCTGCTGGAAGGGGGAGCATCATACGCCCACAGTGGCAGCCCGCCTGGAGCAGGGTTATGCTTTTCTGGGCCTGGCGCCCACGCCGGGTTTTGACGCCGTGGTGCGCCACATCGAGGAAATGGAGGTGCGTATCCCCCCGGATTTTGCTGCCGGGGTGCATGAGACCCTGGCCGAGCTGACCCGTGAGTACCGTCTGGGCATCATCTCTGACGCCATTCATACACCGGGCCTGGGCATTCGCCAGTTGCTAAGGCGGCAGGGTTTGCTCGACTTTTTTGATTGCCTGATCTTTTCGGATGAGATCGGCGTCTCCAAGCCAGCCGCCGCGGCTTTCGAAAAGGCCGCCACCGGATTAGGCGTTTCTTATCAGGAGATGGTTCATATCGGAGACCGGGAGAGCAATGACATCGCCGGTCCCCTGGCCCTGGGCATGCACGCCATCCTTTTTACAGGCATTGTGGATCGCGGCAGCGATGATACGCGCGCCTCGGCCATCTGTCGAAGATACGCCGATCTGCCGGGACTGATCCGCGGCCTGGGCTGAGTGGGTGCAGATGATCTGCTCAAACATGGCAGATTTATCATCAATATCCCTCTCCAAAATGTGAGGCGTGAATACGTCCTATTCGATGTGTTTCTCTGTGCTCATGCGTGCAAATCTTGGCTGCCACCCATCGTGTCCGAATGAAAGATCAGGATGACAACTGGCGCCAAGAAGCGATGTTGAGATGAAGAAACGGGATCATCTCATCAAATTGTTGATGGGAGGCGTGCAAAAAGTGAGGAAGTTGAAGCGAGCGCAGATTTTATTGAAGGCAGATGATGACTGGACCGATAAGCAAATTGCCGATGCGCTTCATGTGGGCCAGGCAACCGCTGAACAGACACGCAAACGTTATACGCAGGAGGCCTGGAAGCTGCGCGCAATGGCAAGAAGCCAGAACGCGTTTACGAACGGAAGTATGGATGGTGAAGTCGAAGCGCGCCTGATAGCGTTGGTGACGAGTTCGCCGCCGGAGGGCCATAAACGCTGGACATTACGACTGCTTGCCGAACATTTAGCGGTTCTGGAGCCACGAATGAATTCGGCGTCTACCACAGAAAACCCGGTTGAAACCGGTTGTGTCGCATACCCGTCAACCAGCCAGTGCGCTTCAGTGCAGCTTCTTATTGTAGCCAATGAATTCATTCATCGGCTCGCCGTCATGCGCTGCGTCCGCACCCATTCGCAGACGCTTCCGCCTTCCGCCACCGAATGAATTCGGCGTCTACCACAGAAAACCCGGTTGAAACCGGTTAGGTCGCATAACCGTCAACCAACCAGTGCGCTTCAGCGCAGCTTCTTGTTGTAGACGATGAATTCATTCATTGGCTACCGGTTGTAATTTACAACCACAAGTGTTCGTTGTAATCTATAACCACCTATCCCCACGGAGTCTCTTATGGCATTTTGGCGAAGTTATGCCCACATCGTCTGGGCCACGAAAAATCGAGAGCCGCTTATCCGTCCCC
>JAJRXO010000198.1 GCA_024276255.1 Chloroflexota bacterium
GGACGTCCCCCCGGCCAGATTCGTGGAAGCAGTGCAGGAAACCGGAGCCACCATCGTCGGCCTCAGCGGCTTTCTCACCCTGGCCTATGAACCGATGAAGGAAACCGTGAACGCACTCAAGACTGCCGGCCTGGATGATGTCAAGGTCATGATCGGGGGCGGCCAGATCGATGAACAAATCCGCAAGTACACCGGCGCCGATGCCTTTGGCAAAGATGCCATGACGGCCGTGTCGCTTGCCAAGCAATGGGTAGGAGTAAACTAAAATGAAGCAGCCTCAAGCCCCCGCTTTTGAGCCCTCGCCAGAATACCTGGCGCGGGAAAAACGTTTTAATGATGCAGTAGCGTTGCGCAAGCCAGATCGAGTTCCCCTGGCCAGTCTGGCCGGTTTTTTCATGACCCGCTATGGCGGCCTCACCAATGCCGAGGCCATGTATGATTATGAAAAAACGGCGGCAGCGTGGATAGCCGGCACGCAGAAACTGAACTGGGATATGGCGCCGCCGCCCTTCATTATCTTCCCGGGGCCAGTCTGGGACAAACTGGGCCTCAGGACCTTCAGATGGCCGGGTCAAAGCCTTAAGGAGAATCTGCCCTATCAGTTTGTGGAAGCTGAATACATGCTGGCAGATGAATATGACGAGTTCCTGCGCAACCCCTCCGACTTCGTGATTCGCAAGATGATGCCGCGCATGGCATCGACGCTGGAGCCCCTGGGTATGCTGCCGCCGCTCCACTGGATGTCGAGTGGATATACGCTGACGATGTTCGGCGCTGCCCTGGCCGGGGCCCCGCCCATTGTCAACATGCTGAAACAGATCATCGACATCGGCGCAGAAATGAACAAATGGAATGCCGCACAGGCAAAGATCGGCATGGAGCTGGCCCGGTTGGGCTATCCCATGATCACCACTGCTTTTGCCGAGGCGCCGTTCGATTGGGTGTCCGATATGTTCCGGGGTCTGCGCGGCATCATGCTCGATATGTATCGCCAGCCGGACAAACTGAAGGCCACAATCGACATATTCACCGACTTTGCCATCCAGTCTGCCATTATGGGGGCGCAAATGTCGGGGAATCCCCGCGTGTTCATTCCCCTGCATCGCGGCTCGGGCGGCTTCCTTTCCAATGAACAATTCGCCGAATTCTACTGGCCCGGTCTCAAGAAGCTGATATTGGCCCTGGTTGATGCCGGATTGACCCCCATGCCCTATCTGGAAGGCGATTATACGCCGCGCCTTGAATTCCTGACCGAGCTGCCCCCCGGCAAGGTCCTGGGGCACTTCGATGTGGTCGACATCAAAAAGGCCAAGGAAGTCATCGGCGATGTGATGTGCTTCTGGGGCAATGTGCCGGCGTCCCTGTTGGTCACCGGCAAGCCACAACAGATGAAAGATTACGTCAAGAAACTGATCGACACCTTCGGGGATAACGGCGGCCTGATCATCGATGGTGCAGTCGACGGTGTGCCCCCCGAATCCAAACCCGAAAACGTGGAAGCAATGGTCGAGACCGTATTCGAGTACGGTGTCTATTAGACGGCTGGCCCCACGCCTGCATTGCAGATTTCATCATCATCCGGAAGGAGGAAAGTGAATGCAAGTGATTGTTGAAAGACCGATGGAACCGGAACCCTCAATCCTACCAGTCACTCGCTGTGGTGACGCCTACCAAACCAACCTGAGGAGGTTACCATGTCTAATAACCAAGCGCTGGTAGATGCCATCGTCGACATGCGCGAGGACGACGCTCTGCAGATCGCTCAGAGCTCCCTGGACGCCGGAGCAGACCCCCTGGCCATCATCAATGA
>JAJRXO010000199.1 GCA_024276255.1 Chloroflexota bacterium
ATTGCCATTGCCACCGTGCTCAGCATGCAGCCGGCCCTGCTGGCGCTCGATGAACCCAGCGCCGGTCTGGACCCGCGCGCCCGCCGGCAGTTGATCGCCCTGCTGCGGCAATTGCCGCTTTCCATGATCATCGCCACCCATGATCTTTATCTGGTGGCCGAGCTGTGTTCCCGTACCCTGGTGCTCGACGGCGGGCGGCTGGTGGCAGATGATGTCACTGCTGCTATCTTGCGAGACGATGCCCTCTTGCTGGCGCATGGTCTGGAGCTGCCATCGGTGCCTGATCTGTTAATCGACGGCTAGGATCACCACTGCAACCAGCTCAAGAAGAGCTGAAATAGCGAGTGCGGTCGCAGGCGAATCTCGAATATCTTGGGCCACAATTTACCGGTGACAAACAGCCGATCCTGCGCTTCCAGATAGGCGATGCCATTCAGCACATCCACAGGCGTGGTGCGGTCTGCGGGGCTGAGCAACCCACTGAGATCAACCCAGCCCTTCACTCGCCCGCTGCCCGGATCAATGATGGCAATGCGATCGGTCTGCCACACATTGGCCAGCACATCCCCGTTCACATATTCCAGCTCATTCAGCCGTGTGACAGGACCCTGATCATCGGCAACATGCACGCTGCCTGTCTCCTGCAGGCTGTCGGGATCGAGAAAATGTAGCACATCAGTGCCATCACTCATAATCAGCGATTGGCCGTCGTAGGTGAGGCCCCAGCCTTCAGTGGGATACGAGAATGTGGCCAGGGGTGTGAAAATATTCTTATCGTAAATGAAGCCGATATGCGACTGCCAGGTGAGCTGATAGAGCCGATCGTTGACGATGACGATGCCCTCACCAAAATAGGCGTCTGGCAGCGCCCGTATCTGCTGCACGGCTCCGCTCTGCAGATCCACACGGCGGATGCTGGAGCGCCCCCACAGACCCGTGCCCTCGTACAACACCGTGCCATCGAAATCCAGTCCCTGGGTAAAGGCCATGCGATCATGGGGGAATTCCTGTACCACCGTGTATGTGTATTCCAGCGGCGGCAGGTTCTGTCCGGCAAACACACGGGCCGAAAGCACCAGCCCGATCAGGAGGATGAGCCCAAATAGCAGGCGACGACGATTCATGGCTTGTGCGGCACCTCATGACAGGCCCGGCAGCGGGCTTCGTAGGTCTCGCTGGCGCCGATCATCACCACCGGATCTTCGTAAAAGGCAGGGCGATTATCGATCAGGCGCTGGGTGCGACTGGCTTCGCCTCCGCATTTCATACAGATGGCGTGTAGCTTGTCCACGCTCTCTGCCTGGGCCATCAGGATGGGCATGGGCCCGAACGGTTCACCGCGGAAGTCGAGGTCCAGGCCGGCGACAATGACCCGCAGCCCGCGATGTGCCAGATCGGAGCACACCTGGACGATGTCCGTATCGAAGAACTGCACCTCGTCAATGGCCACAACCGTGGTGTCGGCCCGGATGTTTTGTAATAGATCCTGGGCGTTCTGAATCACCTGGCCTTCCATCTTCATACCGTTATGCGAGGCCACGGTGCGCAGGCCGTAGCGATTGTCGACGAGCGGTTTGAAAAGCTGCACTTTCTGGCGGGCGATGATGGCCCGGCGCAGGCGTCGTAACAATTCCTCGGTCTTACCACTGAACATGGAACCACAGATGACTTCTATCCAGCCGCTGCTGGGCCGCAGATGACGATCGGGCATGGGGAACATTCCTTATTTACAGGGGAAGTTTTGGTCAGTCATATTGTATCATAGAAAAAGGCAGGAACCCGAGTGGATTCCTGCCTGGTTGAAACTGTGATGGTCTCCCTGTTAAGTGTTGCTGGACTTTTTCCGCCACGAATGACACGAATTTTCACGAATAGAAAACAAAAATTGGTGTGAATTCGTGCAATTCGTGGCAGATCTTGCTTCTGACAGGCTAGCAACACTCAAGAGGGGGACTACCGAAACTGTGGAGTGCGGTTTATTCGGCGGCTGCTTCACCGCGGGCGCGAGCCTTGCGAGCCGCTTCTTCCTGGGCTTTGCGGGCTTCCGCTTCGGCGCGCTTGCGGGCCCGGATCTCGTCCTTGGTGCGCAGGCGTTTCATGAAGCGATCGACCTGACCGGCCGTGTCGACGATGCGCTGCTCGCCGGTGTAGAAGGGGTGGCAGGCCGAACAGACATCGGTGTGAATTTCGGGCTGCGTGGAACCCGTGGTCCAGGTATTGCCGCAGGAGCAAGTGACCTTGGCCTCGGGATAGTACTTGGGATGAATCCCGGTTTTCATGGGGTTACCTCGTGGTTGAGCGGGGCTGAACGTTACAGTCCCCTACTTCAGGGTTTTTAGACAACGCGTTCGGGATATACGCTCACGCGTTTCTTGTCACGGGAAATATGTTCGAATTTGACGTATCCATCGATCGTGGCAAAGATGGTATGATCTTTGCCCAAACCTACATTGACGCCGGGGTTGATACGCGTGCCGCGCTGGCGCACGATGATCGTGCCCGCCGACACTATTTCGCCATCAAAGCGTTTCACGCCCAGACGTTTGGACTGGCTGTCGCGACCGTTGCGGCTGGAACCGCCACCTTTTTTATGTGCCATGAGATGCTCTCCTTAGAATCGCCCGCCGCAGCAAAGGTGCCCGCGGGCAAGCTGAACTGGTGGATCAGGCGGAAATGCTGTCGATGTGCAGACGTGTGTATTTTTGCCGGTGGCCGGTTTTGCGGCGCATGGTGGTGCGGCCGCTATGCTTGAAGATGATGACCTTGGGGCCCTTGCTCTGGCCGAGAACCGTGGCCTTGACCTCTGCACCGTCAACCAGGGGTTGACCCACTTTGACTTCTTCACCGGTATGCACCAGTAACACTTTGTCGAACGTTATTTGTTCGCCCTGGGGTACTTTCAGTAATTCGACTTCGAGGGTTTCCCCTTCGGCGACGCGATACTGCTTACCGCCCGTTTCAATAATTGCGTACATGGTTAACTTCCTTTCCGTACGGCGCCCATGCAAATGGGACTTAGGGAGCCGTAACAGCTGAGGGTTTGGGTTTTAGCTATAGACGTATAAAACGTGGGCCGATCAGACCCACGACAAATGAGTATAGCGCATAATGGCGGTGAATGTCAAAAAAAGAATGGCACGATGGTGATGTCGCTTGCCAGTTCGCATTCAACAGGACCGGGGCTTGGCGCGAAAATGACGTTAACTCGCCCGTTCCGTGATGTGGCGGATCCCGCTGGTCGCTCAAAATGACACGGACGACGGCATTTTCATCCTCATCGGGGTGCAGCCGCTCATGGCGACTGATTCGAAGATAGCCGATGGTGCTGCAAAAGAACTGCGAAGAGCCGGTTGATCGGGCGCACAACGGCGTGAAACGAATTCATTCATTGGTTGCCGGGCCGACCACAGAAAAAGGCCCCCCGCCTGCATCTGTGTGCCGCCGCCCATTTTCATCATGATGGACGTGCGCACCGTAGGTCTGCTTCGTAAATAAGCCTCTCGCAAAGGCGCAAAGCCGCCAAGGAAAAATAGAAAAAAATCCTTTGCGCTCTTGGCGTCTTGGCGAGAGATTTTCATCCGTTTTGGCGTGCAGCTTGCGCACCGTA
>JAJRXO010000200.1 GCA_024276255.1 Chloroflexota bacterium
AAATCAACGCCCTCCTGGAGCCGATGGGCGCCCGCCTGGCCTGGGTATGCGATTGGGACAAAGGCCCCTGGCTGGGCCGCGAAGCCGTGCTGAAAAACAAGCTCGAAAAACCGGCACTCTGGCTGGTAGGGCTGGAGATGATCGACCGCGGCGTCCCCCGTGAACACTACGACGTGGCCGTGGGCGACGAGATCATCGGCTGGGTCACCACCGGCATGAAGTCACCCACCCTCGGCAAATTCCTCGCCCTGGCCTACGTGCCACCCCCATACAACAAACTGGGCACCGAAGTCAACGTGCTCATCCGCAACAAGGCCAAACGCGCCAAAGTGGTTAAACGCCCCTTCTATCTCCCGGCCTATCGCCGCTAACCCCACCAACATGCCATATCATCTTTCCAAATTCACCTACTTCTTCAGGAGGGAATCATGTCTCTGAACTATCCCCAGGATATTCGCTATGCCAAAACCGACGAATGGGCGCGCCTGGAAGGCGACCTGGTTGTGGTGGGCATCAGCGACTACGCCCAGGACGCATTGTCCGATGTCGTTTATGTGGAACTGCCCGCGGTGGGCGATGTCATCTCCGCCGGCGACGAGGTAGCCACCGTCGAATCCGTGAAAGCAGCCGCCGAGATCGTCAGTCCGGTCTCGGGTGAGGTCGTTGCCATCAACGAAGCCCTGGAAGACGCGCCCGAGATCGTAAACACCGATCCCTACGGCGAAGCATGGTTCTTCAAGGTCAAGCCCTCGGATCTCAGCGAACTCGACGCGCTCATGGATGCCGAGGCCTACAAAGCTTACAACGAGGAACGGGAGGATCACTAACCATGCGATTCACCCCCAACACGGAGGCGGATCGGCAGGCCATGATGCAGGCCATCGGCATCACGGATATCGACGAGCTCTTCGCTGATATCCCGGCCGAGCATCGCTATCCCGACCTGCAACTGCCTCCCCCCCTGACCGAGATGGAGGTCGCCCGCGAACTGCAGGAGATGGCCGCTGATAACGCCCAGCTGGGCGAATTCACGTCCTTCCTGGGCGCGGGGGCCTATCATCACTTCGTGCCGGCCGTGGTCGATATGGTGATCAGCCGCAGCGAATTTTACACCGCCTACACCCCCTACCAGCCGGAAATCAGCCAGGGAACCCTGCAGGCTATCTTCGAATATCAAAGCATGGTAGCCGCGCTCACGGGCATGGAAATCGCCAACGCCAGCCATTATGACGGCGCCACCGCGGTGGCCGAGGCAGCCGTCATGGCCCTGAACGTGCAGCGCATGAAACGCCGCAAGATCGTGATCTCGCCCAGTCTCAATCCCATGTATCGTCAGGTGCTGTACACCTACACCCAGGGCATGGATCTGGAGATCGTGGGCGATGATCGCCAGGAAAACGACTTCCACGCCCTGTTGGATCTGTGCGACGAGGACACCGCTGTGGTGATCGTGCAGAATCCCGACTTTCTGGGCCTGCTGCACAGCGGCTCCGAAATGCAGGACCTGGCTGACGCCGTGCACGCCCACGGTGCGCTGCTGGCCGTGGCCACCGATCCCATCGCCCTGGCCCTGTTCCACGCCCCCGGCGAATACGGCGCCGACATCGTCACCGCCGAAGGCCAGAGCCTGGGTAACAGCCTCAATTTTGGCGGGCCCTATCTGGGCATGTTCGCCTTCCGCAGTCATCTGGTGCGCAAAAGCTCCGGCCGCCTGGTAGGCCAGACCATCGATCTCAACGGAGAAGAAGGTTTCGTGCTCACCCTCAGCACCCGCGAACAGCACATCCGCCGCGAAAGAGCCACCAGCAATATATGTTCCAACCAGTCGCTCAATGCCCTGGCCGCTGGCGTCTACATGGCGGCGCTGGGGAAAACCGGCATGCGCAAGGTTGCCTAACTCTGCTGGCACAAAGCCCACTACGCAGCCGACCGTCTGCAAGCTCTCGACGGCTATGAACTGCTCTCCGACAAACCCTTCTTCAAGGAATTCGTGCTGCGCTGCCCCCGGCCCGTGGCCGAGATAAACCAATATCTACTGGAAGAGTACGGCATCATCGGCGGCTATGATCTTTCGCAGGAATACTCCGATCTGGGCAACGCCATGTTGCTGTGTGTGACCGAGATGAACACACGGGAAGAAATCGATGATCTGGTGGATGCCCTGTCCACGTACCAGCAACTGATCCACGCCGAGGAGGTGGTCTCATGAAGCCCGACGACTACAT
>JAJRXO010000201.1 GCA_024276255.1 Chloroflexota bacterium
ACGCACGACCAGGAAGAAGCCCTGGTCATGGCCGATCGCATTGTGGTGATGAACCAGGGGCATATCGAACAGGTGGGCAGCCCGCAGGAGATCTACCGCACGCCCGCCACCCCCTTTGTGGCGGACTTCATCGGCGTCATGAACTTCCTGCCCGGAAGGGCTGGGCCAGGTGAGGATCAGGTGCGTTGCGGCACCGTGACCTTGACCTGCATCGAGCCCCATGACATCGCCCCCGAGACACCTATCCTGCTGGCCATCCGCCCGGAGGATGTGCGGCTGACCAATGTGCAACCGGACGCGCCGAACGCGGTAGAGGTCGACATCGAAGATGCCGAGTTCCTGGGCTCCTTCTATCGCCTGACCCTGCGCATGGAAGGCCTGGAAACCGCGCGCCTGGTAGCCGAAGTCTCCAACAACATGATGCGCGATCTGAACATCCAGGTCGGGGATACTATCCTGGTTCATTTACCGCCCCAATTCATTCGTGTGTATCCCGCCAACTGAGTCGCAACTACATTACCCCCTCACACACACCCCCTCCCGCGGAGCTGACACGATGGAAGTCCCAGTTACCACGACGGTGCCGCCACAGCCAATCGTTGACAAACGTATATTCAAACAGCGTGTACGTCAACGGCTCGGCCTCGATGATCTGATCCGCCGCATTCTGCTGGTGCTGATCGCGGTGTGGCTATTCGTATTGCTAATCTACCCCCTGTTTATGGTGTTAGCGCGCAGCATGCAGGATAAACAGGGCAATTTTATCGGCTGGGGCAATTACAGCCGCTATTTCGCCTCGCCAACCACATCGATCTCCCTGCAACACAGCCTTACCATCTCGGTGATCAGCATGGTGATCACCGTTCTTCTGGCGTTCATCTTCGCCTACGGCCTCTCCCGCACCACCATACCCTACAAAAACGGCCTGCGCGCCGTTGCCATGCTACCTATTTTTGTGCCTTCTCTGGTGCAGGCCCTGGCATTCATCTACATGTTCGGCAACAATGGCATCTTTACGCGGGCATTCGGCTGGAACATCGGCCTGTATGGCCCCATCGGCATCATCATGTCCGAGGTATTCTACGCCTTCCCCCACGCTCTCATCATCCTCACGGCAGCCCTCAGCATGGCAGACGCCCGTTTGCACGAGGCGGCCGAGGCGCTCGGGGCCTCGGGAACCCGCATCTTCACGAGCGTCACCCTGCCCACAGTCAAATACGGCCTCATGAGCGCTGCTTTCGTGGCCTTCACCCTGGCCATCACCGACTTTGGGGCGCCCAAGGTCGTGGGTGGCAACTACGATGTGCTGGCCACAGACATCTACAACAAAGTCGTGGGCCAGCAGGATTTTGGCATGGGCGCGACCGTGAGTACACTTCTGCTCATCCCGGCTGTGGTGGCTTTCATCCTGGACCGCATCGTGCAGAGACGCCAGGTAACGCAGGTGACCTCGGAGATCACGCCATTGGGCCCCAAGCCGCATCGTCGCCCGGTGCAGGGCGGGATCCTGGCCTTCAGTGTGATAGTGGCGATCTTCATCCTCAGTATTTACGGAATCGTGTTAATCGGCGCTTTCGTCAAATACTGGCCGTATGACATGTCATTTACGCTGCGCAATTTCACCACATTTTATGTTGCCGGCGCCCAGCACCGATTTGGAGCGCTGGTGATCCTTTGGAACAGCATCAAGATGGCCACGGCCAGCGCCGTGGTAGGCACCATCGTCGTCTTTATAAGCGCCTACCTGATCGAGAAGAGCCGGGGATTGAAGTTTGGCCGATCCATCCTCTATCTCCTGTCCATCATGCCCCTGGCCGTCCCGGGCATGGTTTTGGGCCTGGCTTACATCTTCACCTTCAACAACCCCCAACATCCCCTCTATTTCCTCTACGGCACGATGACGATCCTGGTGATCTCGACCGTCGTCCACTACTACACCGTGCCCTTCCTGACGGCCATGACCGCCCTCAAACAGATGGATCCGGCCTTCGAGGCCATCGGCGAGTCGCTTGACGCGCCTTTCTATCGCACCTTCTGGCGGGTAACCGTGCCCATGGCCCTGCCAGCGATCCTCTCCATCGCCATGTACTTCTTCCTCAATGGCATGGTCACGCTGTCGGCCGTGGTGTTCCTGTTCGTGCCCGGCAATGAGCTGGCCTCGCTGGCGGTGATGCTGCTGGACGATGCCGGCGAGAGCGCACAGGCCATGGCCATGGCTTCGCTGATCCTTCTCACAGGGCTGACGGCCCGGGGTATCTTCTATCTCCTCACGCGCGGTGTGACGCGGCGCACCCAGGCCTGGACCCAGCGCCACCAGCAGACGACCTGATCACTGCGACATGTTGCGATCTACCGTCCCGCCGATCATGATGTATAATGCCTGAATCGGCAGGTACAACCCCCTGCCGAAAAGCTACTATAACAAGGAGACACTCTTCGATGAAAACGGACGTTAATCTGGCTATTGGCGTGATCAACGGCTACCCCGAACCCAATCGTCAGGTACTGGCCGAGGCCGGCATGGCCCAGGCGCATGAATTATACGTAGATTTCCTGCGCTCCTACGTGCCCGATGCAAAATTCGATATCCTTTATCCCGCAGATCTGGATGTGAAATTACCAGATGGCGCCGGGCTGGAATCGTATGACGCCTTCATCTGGACCGGTTCGAATCTGACCATCTACGAGGATGATCCGCGTGTGACCCGGCAGATCGAGCTGGCGCGTACCATCTACGAGATCGGGCGTCCCTCATTTGGAAGCTGCTGGGGTGTGCAAATGGCGGCCGTAGCGGCCGGCGGCGAAGTCAAGAAAAACCCCAAAGGCCGGGAATGGGCATTTGCCAGGAATATCCGCCTCACCGAGGAGGGCAAGCAGCATCCCCTCTATACCGGCAAACCGCATCAATTCAACGGCTTCATTATGCATCTGGACGAAGTCACCCGCATTCCCGAAGGCGGTACACTTCTG
>JAJRXO010000202.1 GCA_024276255.1 Chloroflexota bacterium
GCAGGTGCTGGGAACACGCTTGCCTACGATGGCGGACATCCCTCATCTGTCCTTTTTGACGCAGGTGTTGGCCGAGACCAGGCGCCTTTATCCTCCCCAGTGGTTGATCTGCCGCCAGACGCGAACGGATCTGCAGATCGGTGGTTACACCCTAGCAGCCGGTACGAGGCTCTTTCTCAGCCCCTGGGTGCTGCACCATGATCCACGTTACTTCTCTGATCCCTTTGCTTTTTTACCCCAGCGGTGGCAAGCTAAAAACGATGCCTGTGCTCTCTCTACCTGGTTCTACGACGACGCAGCTCACGGCAATTTGGCCGACTCCTTTTTCGGAAAAGAAAGCATCCTGGCGCTGGCTACTCTGGCCCAACGCTGGTACCTGCGTCCACGCGAAGGGCAAACCATGCGCCCGCAGCCCTGCCTTACCCTCCGCCCTCGCCAGGGGCTGCTTGTGATCCCCACTCTTGCTGAGGTAACCCCATGAACCTTACGAATCTCTCCCTTTCCGGGCTTGTAAGCGGCCGCGGGGCGCGCCTCTTGCTGGCCGTGACCATGACCTCCCTGCTCTTCGCCGGTATGATCTGGGCCTTTGCCGAAGAACCACTGCATTTTCGCGATCCATACAGCGGCCAGACCGGCGACGACTGGCCCCAGATCAGTACCATCCACGATGATCTCACCTATGCCCTGGCCCTGGCTGCCGGATTCAGCATCACCGACGCCATCACCCTGCAGGTCTGGGATCAACTGGTCGATTCGGAACAGATCGGCCCCGGCGACGCCATCTCCTACACCAACTGCACAGGCGGCGTCGTGCCACCCATGCCCGATCCCGATGCTATGTGTGGCATCAAACCCCACACGCGCACCGTCTGGCCCATGCCCGATGCCATGCAGGATCCCGCCAGTTGCGTCACCTCACGCTTTGGCCCATACTCTCCCTTCTTCCATTTCCCCCACAAGGGCGATCTGGATGCCTTGCACGACTGGGCCTGGGGCACAAGCGACGTTCTCACTGCCTACGAAGCCTATGCCTGGGGTGGCCCCGCCGAATTCACGGTCATGCAGGCTTCCTGCCTGATCACCCGCACTGCCGTGATTACCACCAGCATCGAACCCGGCTCGCTGGAAGCCTTTGCCACCTACCTTCATTCCCTGGCCGATTACTATTCCCATCAGGATTGCATCGCTCACATGGATGATCTGGGCATGCCCTGGGCCACGCACACGCTGACCGGTCATCCCGCCTGCGACTACAACCCTGCCAACCCCCAGCCCGACGATGTGCATGCCCGCGAATTCTACACCTACACCGACTCCCAGCGCACCGACGCCGCCATCCAGCATATCTACAGCGAGCTGGTGACCCGCAGCCAGCAGCGCAAGGGGCAGTACTGGCCCCTGGACATGAGCACGCCCCTCACCGCCCTCGCCGATTCGCCCACGCTCAGCGACACCCTGTCCACCTTTGTACATCAATGGGATTTCGAGCAGGCGGCCGAACGCCGGGCCTGGCTCGATACCATCGTACCCGCCATCCTCGCCCAGCGCCAGCCCCGCCAGACCCTCTACATGCCCCTGCTTAACCTCTCTGCTCCCATCACCTCCACGGCCAGCGCCATCGCTCTCGCCCCCCAGGATTGGGGGGAGCCTGTCGCCACGACCACGACCTACACCATCTATAGAGCCGATTTTATCTACGGCCCCTCCTTTCTCACCACCGACATCCGCACCACCGATCGC
>JAJRXO010000203.1 GCA_024276255.1 Chloroflexota bacterium
CGTATTCTGGCCGTGGCCAGGAGGTGAAGTCATGCGTAAGGGATACACGACAATACTTTTATTGACGTCCATCATACTGCTCACTGCGGCCTGCCTGGGCGTTCGCGCCACGCCGCAGGCGATGCCCACCCTCCCTGCGCCTCGCTATCAGCCTGGAGCCATCCTCTCCCCCGCCCTGGTCACCGCAGATGGCCTGACGCTGGCCGCCACCTACTATAGCCCTACCGCTGATCCGGCCCCAGGCATTTTACTGTTGCACATGCTGGGGCGCGACCGCAGCGACTGGCATGACTTTGCCCTGCAATTGCAACAGGCCGGTTACGCCGTACTGGCCATCGATCTGCGTGGCCACGGAGAAAGCGAGGGCTCACGGGATTACACGCTCATGGAGCGCGACGCGGCTGCCGGCATCCGCTTCCTGCGCGATCAACCCCAGATCGATGCCAATCGTTTGCTGATCATAGGGGCCTCCATTGGCGCCAACATCGCTCTGCGCTATGCGGCCTCCGATCCGGACATCGCCGGCGTGGTGTTGCTCAGCCCGGGCCTGGATTACCGCCAGGTCACCACAGCGGATGCCATGCCCGCCTATGGCGAGCGGCCGATCCTGATCGCCGCCAGTTCTGAAGACAGCTACGCGGCCGACAGCGCTCGCCAGCTTGATAGCCTGGCAGCAGGTCCCCACCAACTGCTGATTTATGATGGGCAAGGCCACGGCACCCGCATGCTGGGCAAGGGCAATGGCCTGGAAACCGCGATCCTCGACTGGTTGCGATCGCTGGGCTCCTGAAATGCGGCCGCCGTTGCGCCCTGACCGACCAGTTTGCTCTGAGCCGAATTCGTAATCCGGCGGGTGAATCCGGGCTATTTACGAATCAGACCCATGAATTCGGTGCGCGTACGGGCATCCTTCTTAAATAGACCCCGCATGGCGCTGGTGACGGTAGAGCTATTCTGCTTCTGTACCCCCCGCATCATCATGCACAGATGGCTTGCTTCCACCACCACGCCCACGCCCATGGGTGTGAGCACTTCCATCATGGCATCTGCAATCTGATTGGTCATGCGTTCCTGAATCTGCAAACGCCGGGCGAATACTTCCACAATGCGAGCCACCTTGCTGAGGCCGATCACCCTGCCCTGGGGCAGATATCCCACATGCACACGGCCAAAGAAGGGGATCATATGGTGTTCGCACATGGAGTAGAACTCGATATCCTTCACCACCACCATTTCGTCGCAGGCATCGTTGAAAATAGCGTTGTTAACCACCTCTTCCACCGACGTGTTATAGCCGCTGGTCAGGAAATCGTAGGCCTTGGCCACGCGCAGGGGGGTGCGGCGCAGCCCTTCCCGTTTCGGATTTTCACCCACACGAATCAAAATCTGCTGAATCAGATCTTCGAACTCGGGGTCGTATACTTCGCCGTAATCAGCTTCGAATATCTCGTCGGCGCCGTAATGGCTGTAAGTCTGGATGAAAGTGCGTTTGTCGGACATTTTTCGTATCTCCCGCGCCCGGGATCGCAATCCGCGGGCGATCTGTCTGAGTGTGAGCCCGGTTCCCGGCAAAACCCACTGGGGTGCGATGTCGGCCAAAGGCAGTGCCAGGTGGGGGTGTTGCAAGATGGCCGGATCGGGCAAAGGACTATGGTTGAGGGTAAGTTCCCTGTCTTTGATAAAAACGATGTCAAGATCAATGGTGCGAGCGGCAAATTTATCGGCAGTGCGCACCCGCCCCAGTTGATTTTCAATGTCGCGCAGGGCCTGGCGCAATGCCTCCGGCTCAAGCGGGGTTTCCAGTAGGACAGCGGCGTTGTAATAATCGGGCTGGGGCCCACGGCTACCTACCGCGGGCGTCTGGTAGATGGGGCTTTCAGCCAATACCTGCCAGCGCTCATCGCGGCGCAACAGGGCAAAAGCTCGCCTTAAATTTTCTTCGCGATCGATATTGCTGCCCAGAGCGATCAGCACCTGATC
>JAJRXO010000204.1 GCA_024276255.1 Chloroflexota bacterium
AAGGATGGCGAACCCGACTCGTGCACGGGCTGCCACACGAATGCAGACAAAGCCGGCCTGCAGAAGCTGATCGACAATCGCCAGGCGACGGTGAAAGCCGAGCTGGCGCAGTTGAAGCAACTGGGCGCCGATGCCGGATGCGGCGACTTCGACAGTGGAGCGCCTGCTGACGGCGCGTCGGATGCCTGCAAGACGGCGTTCACGGGCTACAAGATGGTGCACGAAGAGGGCAGCTATGGCATTCACAACTACTACTATGCCAAGGCCATCCTCAAGGCCAGCATTGAGGCGTTGAACGGCCAGGTGTACAGCAAGCCTTACGTGGGTTCGACGACGTGTGCCGCCTGCCACGGCGACAAGTACAGCTCGCTGCAGGAAACGCTGCATCCGTGGAAGGTACGTCCGAAAGAAGAAGCGACCATCGTGGGCAACTGGCCTGTGGAATGGGACGGAGTGACCTACACGCTGGATGATGTCGATTGGGTGATTGGAGCGCATCCCAAGTGGAAACAGCGCTACATCCACATCGATGACGAAGGCAACTGGCACATTCTGCCCTTCCAATGGAACATCGCCACGCAGGAGTTTGTGGCCTACAACCACGCCGGTGATTACCGCGACGGTTGTGCGGGCTGCCACACCACGGGTTACGATGTGAACCTGAAGCAGTGGAGTGAGCCCGGCATCACCTGCGAATCGTGTCATGGCCCCGGCCAGGATCACGTGCTCAGCACCGACAAGGCCACCGATCCCAAGATCTACAAGGGTCTGGACTCGGAAGTCTGCGGTTCCTGCCACACCCGTGGCAAGACCAAAGACGGCCAGTGGGGCTGGCCCGAAGGTTATGTGCCCGGCGGAGATGTGAAGCTCACTGACATTTACGAGGTGACCACATCGGCCGCCAAGTGGTGGTACGACAACCCCGACGATCCCAATGATCCCGGCCATGCCAAGAGCCACCATCAACAGTACCCCGAATGGCTGCGCAGCAAGCACTCGATGGCGCTTGACACCATCAAGAACAACTCGCATGCCCAGAACTTCTGCCTGAACTGCCACTCCGAGGACTACCGCCGCGATTCGGCCAATGTCACGGTAGAGACGGCCCAGAACACCATCGAATGTGTGACCTGCCATGCCACACATGACAAGGGTGTCGATGGCACGTCGCAGTTGGTGAAGCCGCAGTACGAGCTGTGCACGCAGTGCCACAACGGCGGGCTGGAAGAAGGCGGCAAATTCACTCCCGGCGACACCTTGCATCATCCCATGAAGGAGATGTACGAGGGCGTGGGTATGCCCGACATTGCCGACAACCCCAGTCGCCACTTCCAGGCCAGTGATTCGGAGGGCGGCCCGGTATGCTCAAGCTGCCACTTCGCCCGCACTGCCAAGAGCGCGACCTGGCTTAATTGGGATACCACCGGCACCATCAAGACCGGTGACATCGCCAGCCATCTGCTACTGCCGGTGCTCCCCAAGAACGCCAAGACCGATGAGCCCACTGCATGCAGCACCTGCCACGATTGGCCCAATGCCACCCTGCAAGGCGTGATCGATGCTCGCCAGTCAGCCACCTCTGCCAAGCTGAATCAGCTCGGTATGTTGATGGTGCGTCTGACCGGCGTGGACAACGATGACACCAAGTGGGCGCATACGGCCGCCAGCTTCGTGGAGAGTGATGGCAGCACGGGCTTCCACAACTCACCCTACGCTCAAGAGATTCTCGACGCAGCGATCAGCAAGCTCGAGGGATACACCTTCCTCTATCTACCAGCTTATCTGCACTAAGCTGCCTCGCTTGTGAATCTCTGGGGACGCCCCCGTTTGCTAATGGGGGCGTCCTTCCCTTATTTCATCTACTATTTATGATATTCATCATGTTCTCATATACTCTTGGGCGCTAAAATGAGTCCAGCGTTCTGTTTCGCCGGTTCAGCCAAGCTTGGCCTCGTCAGCAAACCCCTTTAATTCGCCGACCTCATGACGCCGTAACCACACCGCTTATGCCTGCATTGCGACACCCCCATCTCAGAATGATTGCCATCTTCACCGTCCTGGTAGCGGTGGGAATCATTCTCAGCACCTGCAACCGGGCTGCTCCTGCGCCCACACCATCCCCCACGCCTTTCGTAGCCCCCACGCCTCCCCCCGTTGCTGCGGAGGTGGGTCTGGGGCCGGCGCCGGTTGATAGCCTGGAATTTGTGCATCAGCCTTTTGGTGATGGTGCCTGTGGCGTTTGTCATGATCTGCAAGGGCCCGATCCCACAAAACTGTGGGGTTCAGTGCAGGCGGTCTGTCGCGATTGCCACTGGCAAGATGTGCCCTCCGAAAATACCGACCTTTCTTATCCGCACAAACCTTTTCAACAGGGCAACTGTCTCGATTGTCATTTTCCGCACGCCGGTGGCCAGCCCAAGTTGCTGAAATCACCGATTACAGAGCTCTGTAACGGATGCCATGAGGATCATCAGCAGACGATCGATCAAGAACATCCCTCCATGGCTGCTGGGGAATGTAATCTTTGCCATGTGGGGCATGGCTCAGACAATGTCGCTCTTTTACGTCGACCAGTCGCTGAACTCTGCGGCACCTGTCACAGCGACCAGATCGATCCGGAGCTCGGCTATCCGGAACATGCCAAAGATCCCGATCTGGTGTGTACCACGTGCCATGATCCCCATGATCCTGTAGCGGTGCCGGCGGTGATGAGCAAGGCCACGTGCGAGACCTGTCACGACCAGCTACAGGACCCTGATGCCTACAGCACCCCACATACGCCCTACAAGCAAGGGCAATGCCAGGATTGCCATCCCAGCTTCCACAAAAACCCCGATGCCCCCCTGCTGTTATTCAACCAGGAGCCTACCTGTAACAGTTGCCATGAAGATCACGGTCAGGTCATCCACCAGACCCATCCCGAGATATCCGCCGGTGAATGTCTGTTGTGTCATGACGGCCATGGCAGCAATCAGCCCAAGTTGCTGATCAAATCCGAGAGCGATATCTGCCAGAACTGCCACAGCGAGCCCTTTGACGAGAAGCATACCTTCAAAGAACATACCGCTGGCAAGCTACCCGCATGCAGCACCTGCCATTCGCCCCACCAGCCCCAGACCACGGGCGCTAACGTGGCCGAGGCGTGCACCTCATGCCATGATGATCTGATCAAGAGCAACAGCGCCAGCGTTCACAAGCCGGTTAGCGACGGTGAATGCAAGGAATGCCATCCCCAGTTCCATGGCACGCAGCCGCAGAAACTGGCTGCCGTGCCTGATGGCATCTGCAGCAGTTGCCATGAACTCCCGGCGGTCACAGTGTCGCACGATCCGGTGGCCCAGGGCGAATGCGATGTCTGTCATGTTCCACACAGTAGCACCCAGCCGGCCCTGTTGCAGGCCAGCGCCGCCCGTCTCTGCGGCGAATGTCACGCCCAGCAGGCAGCCAGCTTTAACCATACCGCGCATGCCAGTCAGCTCGAAAGCCAGTGCGCGGCCTGTCATCAACCCCACGGCGGCGACAACGCAGCCATGCTCAAGGCACGCACCAATACCCTGTGCGAGAGCTGCCACGAGGACTTGCCTCACGGTTTCCATCCCGTCAGCGGCGTTACTGATCCCTTGCGCAACGAAGAACTCAGTTGCGTCAGTTGTCATAGCCCGCATGGCAGCGACAATGTCGCGGATTTGCGGATCGGCGGCGACGCCCTGTGCCTGAGCTGCCACAATTTCCGATCTTCAGGCACCGGCAAATAACGTCGGCCTGTATCATGCTCCCTGTTCAGGCATTGGCAATGGAACATGATCCGGGCTCTTGTCTGAATCATTACCTGCTGACTGATTCTTCATCACTGATGATTCGCAGTTGATCTATGAAACGACTCGTCTTTTTAATCCCCGTCCTCTTGCTGTTGCTGGTCCTGGGTGTCGGAGCCGACGCTCAACCGGGCGCGCCATTCAATCCCCATGGCAATTACAGCGCGGCCACCAACAATTGCACGGCCTGTCATCAGCCGCATGTTCAGAACGCGAGCGCTGAGGCGGCTTGCAGCTCCTGCCATCCTGTCATCCAGACGCACGAAGCTCAAAGCTGCGCCACCTGCCATGATCCGCACGCCCAGACGGATAATGCCGCCCTCGTGCAGCCTGTGATCAATGGCAGACCGGTCACATTTGATGGCCGACATTTCGATGGCAGCGACAATGCCATCTGCGAAACCTGTCATACCAGCACGCGTTTTCATAGCAGCAGCGCCACGGCCACCCATTACGAGGATCAGGATTGCACCAACTGTCATCCCCACAGCAGCGGTTTCCAGCCTGATCCGCAAAGCTGTACGGTGTGCCACGGAGCTCCTCCAGCCAGCGGCGCCCATCTGCGCCATGCCGAAGCCGACATCAATCTGCAAAGCTGCACCGACTGTCATCCCAAAGTCAGCAACTGGCGGGACCCCGGACACCGGAATGGTCGAGTCGACATGATCCAGGGAGGCGATCTGGCCAACACGCGGGTATGCGAAAGCTGCCACGGCAATGCCGAGGGTGTGGCAGCGGCCAAAAGCGCCTGGCGCAGCGGCGATCATATCAGCAACTGCCTGGGCTGCCACAACAGCGAAAAACCCGGCCAGATCAATGGCCTGGTGGCGCCGGCCGTCGATGCATACTGGTTGAGCAATGGTCATGGTCGGGGTGCCGATCAGGGCCTGGATCTCGACTGCCAGACCTGTCATAATCCCAGCGCCCCCCATATCGGTCAGAATGATCCCCGGCTGATTGCCCCGGCCAACCAGCTCTGCACCAAATGTCATAATGATCCCGCCCGCGTGGGCCCCGATGTCAGCGCTCACGGCAACATCGGCTATGATCTTTCCACCCAGCCGGCCTTTGTCACTGACTGCGATACCTGCCACAATCCACATGGCAGCGCCAATCTGGCGGCCGTGCGGCGTACCATTGCCGGCGCCACCGTCGATTTCTTCAGCCGCACAGGCGACAACAGCTTTGACGAGCCGGATAACCAGAACAGCGACGATCTCTGCGCCACCTGCCACAGCACCACGCGCCACAATCGTAACCCCAGCAATCGCAGCCAACAGATCCATTACGAAGGCGCGGACTGCACCGCCTGCCATAAACACGAAACCGATGGCGATCCCACGACTGCCGACGCGTTCATGCCCCAGGGCTCCTGTCTCGACTGCCACCAGAGCCAGCAAGACAACGGCGACAACCTGCCTCCGGGCGGTCGCCGGCCAGTGGCGCCCGACTTCAGCCAGCGCAGCCATCATGTACAGGGTGATCTGGGCGATCAGCAATGTCTGGTATGTCATGATCAGAGCACCCATGGCGACGGCACCATTGATCTGCGCATGCCCGATGGTGGGGCCAGCCTGCGTTTTGTAACGGCCGAGCAGGCTGATCTCACACCCTTCTGCCAGGCCTGCCACGATGCCAATGGCAGCCAGACGGCCTTTGTGCCCGGCGGCAGCCCGCAGGATCCCTTCGGCGATGGGGCGAACCTCAGCGCCATGCCTCCTGTGAGCCAGCACAGCAATCGCAACTTCAGCGACGCCCAGGAAGGCGAATTTACCGCCGCCTGCAACAGCTGCCACACCGGCCACGGCAGCAGTAACCTGGCCCTGATTCAGACCAAAATCAACGGCAATACCATCAGTTTCAGCGCCCGTAGCGGCGCTAACAGCTTCGACGATGCTAACAAGGCTGACGCCAACGATCTGTGCGCCACCTGCCATGTGGGTCTGACCAGCCGACATGTTGGCGGTGATCATCGTCCCAGCGGCGATCTCGACCTGCGGGGCAGTGACTGCACCACCTGCCATCGCCACGACGCCGACAACAATGTGGCCACCCAGGACGGCTTTATGCCCTCGTGCCAGGCCTGTCACGGCAGCCCGCCGCCACCCGCCGGCAACAGCGACTATCATCTCAACGAAGCCCTTACCCCCCACCAGAAACATGCCGGTGATTACGGCATGGAATGCAGCACCTGTCATGATCGGCTCGATCCCGCGTATAGCGGCCATGTCACCGCCCCGGCCACGTTCCAGGACGTGTTCTTCAATGATCTCAACCCCAATGGCTCATACGATCGTCTTAGCCGCACCTGCGCCAATGTGGGCTGCCACAGCAATGGCCAGCCTGCCGATGCCCCCTGGCAGGTGCAGACCCCTGTGTGGGATGAGAACAGCCGTTTGAGCTGTGCCGGTTGCCATCAGGATCAGTTCAACCTCGATACCGGCAGCCACGCCAAACATCTGTTGTCGCAGTATCGTGATCGCGGGGCCAATGCCATCGGCTGCTACGAATGTCATGCTGATACAGCTGAAAACGGCCACAACGATGCCATCGCAAACCCCGGCAAGCACGTCAATTTTGTCAAGGATGTGCGGCTGGATATCTCCGACCTGTGGCAAAGCTCTCTGGTCGGCGCCTATAACCCCGGCGACAGGACCTGCGCCAACAGTCTCTGCCATTCCGATGGCGCCGCCAGCCGGCAAACGCCGGGCACGCCCATATTTGCCCGACCGAAATGGGGCGATGCCCGCAGTGGATCCTGCGGTTCGTGTCACGCCTATTCGCCTACCGAGCTGAAAACAGGCGCTCACGCTCGCCACTTCGATGTCAGCGATCAGGGCCCCGGCATTGCGACCTGTGAAACCTGCCATACCAGCGTCAGCTCACAATACCATGTGAATGGCCGCGTTGATTTTGCTGACGGCCAGACTCTCTCAAACACCCAGGTCTGCGATAGCTGTCACAGCCCCGGCGGCGCGGTGAACGGCGTGGCCGAAGCGCGGCGCAACTGGGCCAGCGATAGCCCTGTGCGCTGCGAAGGTTGCCATGACAGTGAACCCAGCCAGATCAAGGGCGTGTCGGCCCCCAACGTTGTGGGCGATGGCGTGCAATATGGTTTTGCTGTGACCGGCCATGGCCGTGACGGCATCAACATCAGTTGTAAAGTATGCCATTTGCAGGCGCCAGAGAGCGTGCATTTCGACGGCATTGCCCAGAGTTACGATGCTGAAAAA
>JAJRXO010000011.1 GCA_024276255.1 Chloroflexota bacterium
GTCAGTGTGGGTGTATGGGTGGGCGTGGGCGTGGCCGTGGGGGTTGGTGTTGCCGTGGGAGGAAGTTGCCGGTTTTTGAAACGAATGGAGATGCATTCAGGCCCTGATGGCACCGGCGCATCGAAGGCCGGTGACGTCACCGGCTCCCAGCCATCCTGCATGATCTCCCAGAAATGCCAGTCACCCACAGCGAGATTATCAAATCGGAAATAACCGGTGCCGTCGGTGAAGGCCACCAATTCAGGGTTGGCGCTATCCGCGGGCCGGGCATGTATCTCCCAATCCGGCAGGCCTACGTGCTGATCATCCACCTTGTAGCCTTCCACACAGCCCACGGGGATCGGTGTGGGCGTGGGGGTGGGCGTAGGGGTTTCGCAGACAACTCCGGCCTTCCGCAGGACAAAGAGGTTGCCGTCATAGACCTGCAGGGTGGGATTGTCAAAACGCAGGTGATCAGGCGACACCACAATGCCTTCGGGCGCGGAGACGCTCCAGATATCGTACCCCACCGGCAGCCTGAATAATACATGATAGTAGGGAGCGGGAGGCGGCAGGAGATGGAAATTCCAGAATCCGTCGGGGTTACTGGTGCGCGTTTGCACCAACGTGTTGAGCAGAATGGGCTGGTCGCTGTCCCAGACTTCGAGATCGACCCCGGGCATGGGCTCCAAACCCTCACAGGTGTCGAGCATCACATAGCCGCGGATGCGGGTAGCCGGGCCAATGGTGGGGGTAGGGGTGGGCGTGGGCGTGGCCTGTTTGAATTTGAAGCGCGTGTACTGACAGGGGGTTTCAGCGACCACCGTAACCGTAAATTCGGTGGGCGTAACGGGCGCCCAACCGGTCTGCACGTCTACCCAGAAGGTCCAATCGCCCGCTGCCAGGTTATCAAAACGATAGTAGCCGAAACCGTCGGTGACGTCGCTGAGCACAGGTGATGAGGCGCCAGCCGGCCGGGCATACACCGTCCAGCCCGGCAGTCCCACATGTAGATCATCGACCACCTGGCCGTCGATACAACCCGTGCCTGTCTGCGCTGGCGCGGCCGCCGGCGCCGGAAGGCTGCCGGTCGCCAGCGCCGGGCTCTGAGCGGCAATACCGGCCACCAATAACAGCACAAACAATATAACAATAATCAGCACCTGAAACAACCGCCACGCCAATCCAAGTGGGGTTGATTTTGCAGTTCGATAAGCCATTGAATGCCTCCTGTGGGGGAACAAGCCAGAAGAACACCATCCCAATAAGGTGGAAGGGTATTCGATTAAACAGACTCTTTTAGCGGCAATTAGTTACGCAAGGACTGCTGCTTTGTGAGTATGTCAATGGCTGGTGGCCGCTGATTATTGTCTGAAAATTGGCGCTTGTCTTACTGTAGCCCGAGCACCCGGTAAAGCGGAAAACCGGGTTGGCGCCGCCGCCAACCAGCCTGGTTGCCTAGTCTACTTATTTACCTGTTTACTTGTTTACCTGTTTACCTGTTCATCTACCTATCTTAAACCAAAAGCCAGAAAATAGATATGGACCTGTATAGTAAACTATGGCGAATAGACCTCACCGGTAAGGATAGCGATGGAACGGTCGATGGCAATCCGCTCGGCCTCGGTGATGGGCTCACCAGAGAAACGATGGTCGTTTTTGCGAATGAACTCGGCTAACGCATGCAGCACGTCCTCCCACACCTGGCGGTGCAGGGAGATAAGTCGATCGCGAGTGTCGGAATGGACGTCAAGCTGAGCCAGAAGGGCATGCAGATGAGGATGGCAAAGCCCGCCAGCCGCCTGCAAAAGTGTTTCCAGTTCGCTATCGAAGTATTTGATCAGGCTTTGCAGGGCTCGTTGGGCGCTGGCCTGGGCCTGAACACAGGCGGGACAGGTCGTGGCAGGATCGGAGGTGCCGGGTACAAGATGTTGGCTGCGCATTCTCTGCAGCCAACCGGCGGAAGCCGCAGGTGAAGCGTGCAACTGCTGTAATGCGGCGGCAAGCACCGCCTGCTGGAGGATGGCCACCCCCAGGCGTTCGCCGGGAAATGTGAGCAGCTGCTGGCTGTGGTCATGGCACAATCCCAGGGAATTCGTAAGGCGCTGACGCAGGCCGGTGTCGTTGACGGA
>JAJRXO010000205.1 GCA_024276255.1 Chloroflexota bacterium
AGGCGTTGGGATCGAGGATGCCGCTACGCACCAGGTCGCTGAGCCGGCGATAGGCGCTGCGCGTGGTCAGCAGGCGCCCCTGTTTTTCTTCGTACTCCAGGGCAGCCCGGGAGCGCCCCACCAGGTTCAAACGCTTGAGCAGGCCGCTGATGGTGGTGGCCTGCACCAGCAAGGTAAACAGCACCACGCCGAAGGTCATATTGATCAGCAAGCCGCGGGCCGGCACCGAGCGGCCCAGGCTGAGCACCAGCGCCAAGCTGACCGCGCCCCGCAATCCGCCCCAGAACAGGACGTGTTGGAACGAGCGCGAGAGGTGTCCGCCAGCAACGCGATAGACGGCCGAGAGGCCGTACACCGAAACCGCACGTGCCAACACAACCGCGCCCACAGCAACGGCAATGGGCACGGCGGCATCGATGAGACCGGCAAATTCCACCTGCATGCCGATGAGCACAAAAACAATACTGTTGGCCAGAAAAGCCACATATTCCCAAAAATTATTCAGGTTGGTGCGTGATGATGGCGACAGGGTGTCGCCACTACGCGTGCCGATGACAATGCCAGCCACCACCACCGCCAATACACCGCTGAGATGGAACTGCTCGGCCACGATATAAGTGCCGTAAGCAACGATGGTGGTGAGTGTGGTCTCGATCAGGTGATCGTCCACCAGGGCCAGGAGACGATCGGTCAGTGTGCCCACAACCAGGCCAATGACCACCCCCCCGATGGCGACCTTCAGGAACTCGTAAATGCCGTCGATAATGACAAGACCGATGCCATTCTGGAATGCATCAGTCTGCGAACCAAACAGCAGACCGAGGATGATATGAAACACAACGATGGTGGTGCCGTCGTTGAGCAAGCTCTCGCTTTCCACCAGGGTCGCCAGGGGCTTGGGCGCGCCCAGCACCTTGAACAACGATACAACGGCCACAGGGTCGGTAGCAGCGATCAGGGAACCGAACAACATGGCTGTACGCCAATCCAGCATGCCTATCAGGCCCAGCACAGCGGCAACGATCAAAGTCACCAATATGACGCCGGGAATGGCAAACAACAGCACAACCAGCAATACACGGCGCAGATGTGTCAGATCGATGTGCAGGGCTGCTTCGAACACCAGCGGCGGCAAGAAAATCAGCAGGATGATCTCGGGGGTGAGCTCCAGCCGCAACACCGACTGAAACGAGAGAAACAGCCCCACCAACACCAGCACGACGGTATAGGGCATGCGCACACGCTGCGCTACCATGGCCACAACCGAAACCAGGAGCAGCAGCTCGATAATGGTAATCTCAACGTTCAGAAATGAATCCACTGTTTAGCCTGGGCAAAAGGATGAAACAAAACCGGCAAACGAGACTGGCGATACTGGCAGGTTGCTCGTGCCGGCTCGGATACAGCCGGAATCGGCCACGGGGACCTGAGCAGTCCGCTCTTCCAAAGTATACCATGATCCCGACATTCGCGGGAAGGATCAGCCCTCCTGCTGCGCGACGCTTCATATACTTTGCTAATGCAAACCTAACGTCAGGCATATACTCAGGCACTAACATCAACCTAGATGCATGTGTACACAAACGGGTCATCTGTGCCCTGTGAACCCGTGCAACCCAATTTGCAATCATTGAAATGTTTAATCCCCTAGAGGAGGTTCTCTGAATGACTAAAATAGTAGGCATTGACCTTGGTACAACCAACAGTGTGGTGGCCGTGATGGAAGGCGGCGAAGTAACCGTGATTCCGAATGCAGAAGGCGGTCGCACCACGCCCTCGGTTGTGGCCTTTAATAAAAACGGGGAACGGCTGGTAGGCGCGACAGCAAAACGCCAGGCCGTTGTCAACCCCGATAACACGTTTTACTCCATCAAACGGCTCATGGGTCGTCGCATCGATGATCCCGAAACCAAACGCACCAAAGAGATGGTATCGTATCGCATTGTTCCGGGATCGCATGACGACGCTCGCGTCGAGGCGCCGGTGATGGGCAAATCGTACACCCCCCAGGAGATCAGCGCCATGATCCTGGGCAAGCTGAAAAAGGACGCCGAAGCCTATCTGGGCGAGCCCGTGACGCAGGCCGTGATCACGGTGCCGGCATACTTTAACGACAGCCAGCGCCAGGCCACGAAAGACGCCGGCAAGATCGCCGGGCTGGAAGTCCTGCGCATCATCAACGAGCCCACGGCGGCGGCCCTGGCCTATGGCCTCGACAAGAAAAAAGATGAGACGATCCTGGTCTTCGACCTGGGCGGCGGTACGCTCGATGTGTCGGTGCTGGAAGTGGGCGACGGCGTGATCGAAGTGCGCTCCACTGCTGGCGACACCCACCTGGGCGGCGATGACTGGGACGAGCGCATCGTGCAATGGATCATCGACGAATTCAAGAAAGATCAGGGCATCGACCTGAGCAATGATCGCCAGGCGCTGCAACGGCTGCGCGAGGCAGCTGAGAAAGCCAAGATCGAGCTATCCAGCGTCAAGGAGACCGAGATCAACCTGCCCTTCATCACTGCCGATTCGTCGGGCCCCAAGCACTTGCAGCTCAAGCTCAGTCGCAGCAAATTCGAGCAGATTACCGAAGATCTGGTGCAGCGCTGCCGCAAGCCGTTCGAACAGGCCCTGCGCGATGCCAACCTGAAAATGGGCGATCTGGATGAGGTCATCCTCGTCGGTGGCTCCACCCGCATGCCCATGATCCAGGACCTGGTGCGCAGCATGACGGGCAAAGAGCCCAACAAGAGCGTCAATCCAGACGAGGTCGTGGCCGTCGGCGCCGCGATCCAGGCCGGTGTGCTCGGCGGCGACGTGAAAGACGTGCTGCTGCTGGATGTGACCCCGCTCAGCCTGGGTGTCGAAACCCTGGGCGGCGTGATGACCGTTCTCATCCCCCGCAACACGACCATCCCCACCCGCAAGACCGAGGTGTTCAGCACGGCCGAAGATGGCCAGACCGCCGTCGACATCCATGTGTTGCAGGGTGAGCGCCCCATGGCCCGTGATAACAAGCTGCTGGGCAACTTCCGCCTGGACGGCATTCCCCCGGCCCCGCGCGGTGTGCCGCAGATCGAAGTCACATTCGACATCGATGCCAACGGCATCCTCAATGTGACGGCCAAGGATAAAGCCACCGGCAAGGAAACCAGCATCAAGATCACGGCATCCACCAACCTCAGCGAGAGCGAAGTAGAACGCATGGTACGCGAGGCCAAAGAGCACGAGCGTGAAGACGAAGAGCGACGCCAGCTGGTGGACGCCCGCAACACGGCCGATGGCGCCATCTACGCCGTAGAAAAGAGCCTGAGCGAGCTGGGCGACAAAGTACCTGCGAACGAACGCAGTCAGATCGAGACTACCATCAACGATCTGAAAGAAGCCATGAAAGGTGAGGATGCGGCCCGTATCCGCTCGCTGACCGAACAGTTGCAGCAGGCCAGCTATGCGCTCAGCCAGCAACTGTATCAGAGCCAGCAGGGCGAGGCAGCCTCATCGAATGGCGGCTCGGCTCCGCAAGGCGAGAGCAGCGGCGAAGAAGACGTGGTCGAAGGCGATTATCGCCCGGCCTGATCTCACACAACTCATGTTCAGCCAAAGGGCGGGGCCAGTCCCCGCCCTTTGCACAATTCGCTTATGACACATTACGATCCCTGGCGCCGAACGCGCATACCCCGATCACGCAGCGTACGCATCCCCGTGCGCCGACGTGGTGAAAAAGCGCAACTCCCCATACCGCACCCCGGCCCGCGGCCAAGCGATCAACCTGTGGCCCCGCCGGCCGCTTCACCCCCTGCTGCCCCGCAAACCCCGCCCCCCAACTGGCAGGAGCGTTACCAGCAGCTGCAAACTGAGGCGGCCAAAACCCGGGAGCGGCTGCAAAAACGCTATGCGGAAGAAACAAGCCACCAGGTGCAGGAAGTGATCCGCGATTTATTGCCGGTCGTCGATAACCTGCAGGCGGCGCTGGCCCATAGCGACGCCGGCGATCCCGAACAGCTGCGGCAAGGGGTGGAGTTGACATTGCGCCTGTTTTTAAGCACACTATCCCGGCATGGTGTCACACCCATTGCAGCCCTGGGCCAGCCTTTCGATCCCCGCTACCATGAAGCGATAGGCGAGATCGCAGATGCGGATGTGGCCCCCGGCCACGTGGCCCGCGTGCTACAGGAAGGCTATCTGCATCACGATCGTCTGTTACGGCCGGCCAGGGTATTGATTGCATCCTGAATTTCCGCACGCGTCGCCAAGGAGAACAATGGAGTACAAGGACTATTACAAAATTCTCGGCGTTCCCAAAAACGCCACCGAAAAAGAAATACGCAAAGCATACCGCAAACTGGCGCGCAAATATCATCCCGATGCCAACCCCGGTGACAAAGCAGCCGAAGAACGCTTCAAGGAGATCAACGAGGCCCACGAGGTGCTTTCAGATCCGGAAAAGCGGGCCAAGTATGATCAATTCGGGGCCCAGTGGCAGAATTTTGCCCAGGGCAATGGCGGCTCGGTCGATGACTTCTTCCGCCAGTGGGGCGGCGGCAGGCCCCGCGGTGGCACTTACACCCGCACCGTTTCACCGGAAGAATTCAATGAGATGTTCGGCGGCGGACTGGGCGGCTTTTCGGACTTTTTCGAAAGTCTGTTTGGCATGGGCGCCACCCAGCGGAGGGGGGTTGATCCCTTTGGCGGCCAGCGCAGCCATGGCCCCCGCACCGCCACCACCCGCGGCCGCGATGTAGAACACCCCCTGGAGATCACGCTGGAAGAAGCCTATCGCGGCACCTCGCGCATCATCCAACTGGATGGCGAACGCATTGAAGTCAAGGTGCCGCGCGGGGTCAAGACGGGCTCCCGGGTACGCGTATCCGGCAAGGGAGCACCGGGGCAACGCGGCGGTCAACGCGGCGATCTGTATCTGCGCGTCAATGTATTGCCCCATCCCCGATTCCGCCGCGAAGGCGATAACCTGCGCCTGAAGCAACCCGTGGATATCTACACCCTGATCCTGGGAGGCGAAGTACAGGTATCCACCCTGGATCGCCCGGTGATGCTCAACATCCCCCCCGAAACCCCCAATGGCAAGACCTTCCGACTCAAGGGGCTGGGCATGCCCAATTTACGACATCCCGATCAACGCGGTGATCTATACGTGGAGGTCAGCGCTCAGTTGCCGCAGCATCTCAGCCCTCGCGAAAAGGAGTTATTCGAGGAATTACGGCGTCTGCGCACCTGACGAAAATCAGGAGCCACGACAGATGGGAGCGGGTAAAAATACAGCCTTCACACTGATGAGACTGTATCAATTTAGTCGGTGGCCGTTGATGTGCTGGCGCAGTGTCCGCACCCATTCTCGTTGTGGATGATTCCCATGGAGTACGGGGACATCTGCCCAAAGCCAGGTGGCGGTATCCCGGCGCTTGCGGCTTTTG
>JAJRXO010000206.1 GCA_024276255.1 Chloroflexota bacterium
ACGACGCCCAAAATCCTCTTCCTCACTTCACCCAACAACCCCGACGGCGGCCTGCTCCCTCACGACACACTGCGCCGCCTGCTGCGACTGCCGCTGCTGGTGGTGGTGGATGAGGCGTATGTTGAATTTGCCGACGATGATGCCACGGTCGCCGACTGGGTGCCAGACACGCCCAATCTGGTGGTGTTGCGCACCTTTTCCAAATGGGCCGGTCTGGCGGGCCTGCGCCTGGGCTATGGCATCTTCCCCCTGGCCCTGATCGAGCACCTATGGAAATTCAAGCAGCCGTACAATGTGAGTGTGGCGGCTGCCGTGGCTGGCATCGCCAGCCTGGAGGATCTGCCAGTGCTCAGGGCCCGCGTGGCACTGCTGAAGGAGGAGCGCCAGCGCATGAAGACGGCTCTGCAGCAGGTTCCCTATCTGCACCCCCTGCCCGGGCATGGTAATTTCCTGCTGTGCCGGGTGGAAGGCCGTTCGGCGTCTGCATTGCAGCAGCAATTGCTGCGCCAGGGCATTCTGGTGCGTTATTATGACCAGCTCGGCTTGCGCAATTATCTGCGCATTGGCGTGGGCCGCCCACAGGATACCGATCGGCTCCTGGCCGCCCTGCCATGATGGCGTGCCAGGTTTTCTTCCCAAACCATGATTTCATTCAAGGACACCATAACTGACAATGAAGCAATCCTATCTCATTACCGGGGGCTCCGGTTTCCTCGGTGTCAATCTCGTTCGCAGTTTGCTGGCCAGGGGGCAGCGTGTCACCGTCCTTGATCTGGCTCCCTTCGATTACGACGATGTGCGGGATCAAGTTCATGCCATCGTCGGCGATATTCGCAGTAAAGAGGATGTTGCCAGGGCTCTGGAGGGCATTGACATCGTGGTTCACACCGCAGCAGCCCTGCCCCTGTACAAGCCCGAAGATATCTACTCCACCGACATCGAAGGCACGCGCAATTTACTCGAACAATCCTATCAGAAGGGAGTCAAGCGCTTCATCCACATCTCCTCCACCGCGGTATACGGTATTCCCGACCATCATCCTCTGGTCGAAGACGATAAGCTGGATGGCGTAGGGCCTTATGGCGAATCGAAGGTCAAGGCCGAGGCGCTGTGTCAGGAATATCGGGATAAGGGCATGTGCATCCCCATCATTCGCCCCAAATCCTTCATCGGCCCCGAACGCCTGGGCGTTTTTGCCCTGCTGTACGATTGGGCCAGGGCAGGCAAGAATTTTCCTGTTCTGGGCAAAGGTGATAATCTTTACCAGTATCTCGATGTGGAAGACCTTTGCGATGCCATCTGGCTCACGGCAACCCTGCCCTGTGAGAAGACCAACGACACCTTCAATATCGGGGCCAAAGAATACGGCACCTCTCGTGAGGACTTTCAGGCAGTTTTGGATCACGCCGGTTTCGGCAAGCGCATCATTCCCCTTCCTGAAGGCCCGGCCATCTTTGTTCTGCGCCTGCTGGAAAAGCTGGGCATTTCCCCCCTCTACAAGTGGGTCTACGAGACGGCCGGCAAAGAATCTTTTGTCTCCATCGAAAAGGCCGAACGCGTCCTGGGCTTCCGGCCCAGGTATTCTAACAAAGATGCCCTCATCCGCAATTACCAGTGGTACATCGATAACCTCGATGTTTTCAAGGATGCTTCGGGGGTCACGCATCGCGTGCCCTGGAAGCAAGGCGCGCTGAAGCTGGCTAAGCAGTTTTTCTAGGGTTAGCCCTGGCGTTGCCATCTGAACCTGCCATCATCCTGCCGCCAAGTATCCTCCTCACGCCTTTCAATCCCGACCCGAACTCATGAGCACGACCATAAATCGTACCACAAACGAAACCGACGTCAGCCTGACGCTGTCGCTCGACGGCAGCGGCCGGGCCACGATCGACACCGGCATCGGATTTTTCGACCACATGCTGATGCTGTTCGCCCATCATGGCCTGTTCGACCTCACGGTCAAGGCTCGTGGTGACCTGCATGTGGATGAACACCACACCGTGGAGGATGTGGGCATCTGCCTGGGCCAGGCAATCAGCCGGGACCTGGGCGAACGTGCGGGCATCGTGCGCGCGGCGCACAGCTATGTGCCCATGGATGAAAGCCTGGCTTTTGTGGCCATTGATCTGGGAGGTCGACCCTATTGCGTGTTCCGGGCCGACTGGCACACGCCCCGCATCGGGGGACTGGGCACGGATCTGATCGGCCACTTTTTCGAGACCGTGGCCATCCATGCCGGCATGAACCTGCATGCCCGCCTGCTCTATGGCAGCAACGATCACCATCAGTGCGAAGCCCTGTTCAAGGCCTTTGCCCACGCCCTCGATGCTGCCACCCGTCTGGATCCGCGTCGCCAGGGGGTGCCTTCCACCAAGGGCACGCTGACGGCCTGAGAGGGTGCAAGCATGATCGTCATCCTGGACTACAAGATCGGTAATGTCCGCAGCGTGCAAAAGGCCCTGGAACGAGCCATACACGAAGCCGGCAGTGAGCAGCAGGTGCGCTTGACCGCTGATGCCGATCTGATCCTGGCTGCCGATGGCGTGATCCTGCCGGGTGTGGGCGCGTTTGGCGCCTGCATCAGCAATCTCACGACGGCGGGCCTGCAGCCGGTTGTATATGAGATCGTGAAGGCAGAGATCCCCCTGCTTGGCATCTGTGTGGGTATGCAGATGTTGTTTGAGGGCAGTGAGGAAATGGGAAGCTGGCAGGGTCTGGGGCTACTGCCGGGTTATGTGCGCAGGTTCCATCCTCCCTTGCGGGTGCCGCAAATCGGCTGGAATCAGTTGCATCAGCAGCGACCCGACCCCTTGCTCGCCGGGATTCCAGATCACGCTTATGCTTATTTTGTGCATTCCTTTTACTGCGATCCTGCCAACCCGGCCGATATACTCACTACGACTGACTACGGCATCGAGTACGCCTCGACCGTGCAGCGTGGCAATCTCTGGGGTGTACAATTCCACCCTGAAAAAAGTCAAAAAGTCGGTATCCGCATCTTGCAGAATTTCATCAATCTCACCCAACAATGAGGGAAAAAAATATGCTCCACTCCTTAAGGCTTTCCCCTGCCCGTGGCCTTTTACAGGTCGGATTGATCGTGAGCTTTGCCTTGTTCACAGGCGTGGCCGCGCAAATACGCCTGCCCCTGCCCTTTACACCGGTGCCAGTGACCATGCAAGTGCTTGCTGTGGTTCTGACAGGATTGATCCTCAGCCCAAAAGATAGCTTCCTCAGCCAACTGGCTTATCTGGGCTTAATCGCAGGAGGCGCGCCTCTGGCCGCGGGGGGTGTCGGTGGCCCGGCATTGTTCCTGGGACCCACGGCCGGTTACCTGCTCAGCTTCCCCCTGGCGGCGGCAATCATCGCACTGTTGGCAGGAATCAGGGCCGGATTCTGGCGGCGCCTGATTGCCGGTGCCGCCGGGATTCCCATCATTTATCTGGCCGGTGCAGGCTGGTTGGCTCTCAGTTTGCATCTGGATGCTGCCCGGGTCTGGCAGATGGGGGTGGCTCCTTTTCTGGCCATCGATCTGGCAAAAGCTCTGCTGGCGGCCACCGTGGCAGAAAGTGGCCGTCGTCTGCTAAGAGCCTGGTCGTCTCCCTCTCTCTAGCGATTCTCATTCCTTCTCAACCATGATCATCTTTCCTGCCATCGATCTCCGCCGCGGGCGTTGTGTGCGCCTGCAGCAGGGCGACCCCAACGCCGAGACCGTGTACGGCGACGATCCCGCGTCCATGGCCCGCCACTGGGTGAGCCATGGCGCCGAATGGCTGCACGTGGTGAATCTTGACGGCGCTTTTGGAGAGGCCGTGCCCGCAGGCGGGGCGGCGACGGAGTTGTCACTGCTGCCCATCAATCTGCAGCGGCTGGCGCAGATGCGCAGCGCCGTGACCGTGCCCATCCAGTTTGGCGGCGGCCTGCGTACGTTGGCGGATGTAGCCCTGGCCCTGGATCTGGGCGCCACGCGGGTGGTGTTGGGCACCGTGGCCGTGCAGCAGCCGACGCTGGTGCAGGAGGCCATTGCCCGCTTTGGCGCCGATCGCATCGTCGTAGGTATCGATGCCCGCGACGGTTATGTGGCCACGCACGGCTGGCAGGAACTCAGCAACACCGAGGCGGTGGCGCTGGCCATTGCCATGAAAGAGGCAGGGGTGAAGCGGGTGGTGTACACGGATATCAGCCGGGATGGCATGTTGCAGGGAGTCAACGTGGCGGCGACGGCAGAGTTGGCCCGTCGCAGCGGCCTGCGTGTCATTGCCTCGGGTGGGGTGCATAGCGTAGCTGATATTCAGGCGCTGCGCCAGGTGGCGGGTGATGGCATCGAGGGCGTGATCATCGGTCAGGCTCTTTATCAGGGTGCCCTGAAATTATCACAGGCATTGGAGGCGGCAAAGATATGAATCGTGTTGCTCCGCCCTTGCCATTCCCAGGCAAACGTTCATGTTAGCAAAGCGAATCATCCCCTGTCTCGATGTCAAGGAAGGCCGTGTGGTCAAGGGCATCAACTTCGTTTCCCTGCGGGATGCCGGTGATCCGGTCGAGCAGGCGCAGCTTTATGATGCCGCCGGCGCGGACGAACTGGTATTGCTCGACATAACCGCAACCCATGAAGGACGCGACATCATGCTGGATGTGGTGCGCGCCGTGGCGGACAGTGTTTTTATTCCCTTCACCGTAGGCGGCGGCCTGCGTACGGTCGAGGATATGAGCGCCATGCTGCAAGCCGGCGCCGACAAAGTCAGCATCAATTCAGCCGCGGTGCAAAATCCCGACCTGATCAGCGAGGGCGCCACTCTTTTCGGCAGTCAATGCGTCGTGGTTGCCATCGACGCCCGACGACGAACTGGCGGCGGCTGGGAGGTGGTGGTACACGGGGGTCGCAAGCCCACGGGTCGCGATGCCGTGGCCTGGGCCCGTGAAGCCGTGGACCGCGGGGCCGGGGAGATCCTGCTGACCAGCATGGATCGGGATGGCACGGCCGATGGCTATGACATCGAGCTGCTGCAGGCCGTGACCGCAGCCGTTGCCGTACCGGTGATCGCCAGCGGCGGCGCCGGCACGGCCGAGCATTTCGCCGAAGCCCTGACCGTGGGTGGCGCGGACGCTGCCCTGGCCGCCACCCTCTTTCACTTCAACCAACTTTCGATTCCCGATCTCAAGGCCTATTTGCTCGCTCAGCATATTCCCATTCGTCCTGTGGAGAGAAACGATGAATGAAAAGCAATTGCCAGAGGTAGACCTGGCTGCCATTCGTTTCGATGAACGTGGCCTCATCCCCGCCATCGTGCAGGACGCTGACAGCGGCGAGGTGTTGACCCTGGCCTATATGAATCAACAATCATTGCAGCTCACCATCACCCACGGCCAGATTTTTTTCTGGAGCCGTAGCCGGCAGGAGCTGTGGCACAAGGGCGCCACCAGCGGCAATTACCAGGACGTGGTAGAGCTGCGGCTGGATTGCGACGGCGATGCTTTGCTGGTACGCGTGCAGCCCCGCGGCCCGGCCTGCCACACCGGCGCCCGTAGTTGTTTTTTCAGGATAATGAAGTAGCCGAGTAGGTAAATTACGACATGGCAACCTTTGAGCTGCTGCGGCGATCAT
>JAJRXO010000207.1 GCA_024276255.1 Chloroflexota bacterium
GACATGAGTTGGCTCCTTTTTAAGTTGGTAAGTGGAGGGTTAGTTCCAGGGGGTGGGATGCGCCTGCTCATAGGCGCTGATGGCGGCGTCCTGTGCCAGCAGATAGCCCAGATCGTCCAGGCCTTTGATCAGGCATTGTTTACGATAGGGGTCGATATCAAAACTGACTTGTTGGCCATCGGGCAATACGACGGTCTGAGCGGGCAAGTCGATGAGGATACGCGTATCGGGCTGCTCTTCCACAAGGTCGAGCAACATATTGACGGTGTCTTCGGGCAGGGTGAGGGGCAGGAGGCCGTTCTTTAGGGCGTTATTGTAGAAGATATCGGCAAAGCCGGGGCTGATTACGGCCCGGAAGCCGTATTCCGTGAGGGCCCACACCGCGTGCTCGCGGCTGGAGCCGCTGCCGAAGTTGCGGCCGGCGATGAGGATCTGAGCACCGGCGTATGCTGGTTGATTGAGCACGAATTCGGGATTGGGCCGGCCGTCGGGCAGATAGCGCCAGGCCGCGAACAGGCCCTCGCCCATCCCGGCTTTGCTGATCGCAGTGAGATAACGGGCGGGGATGATCTGATCGGTGTCCACGTTTTCGGCCCGCAGGGGCACGGCCGTGGCTGCAAGGGTGGTAAATGGCTTCATGGGAAGGATTGTGGTTGAGGGGGAAGTGTGTGGCGGGCGCCAGCGTGTGTGGTATAATGGCACTGTCGCAGACACCCGGCGACAACAGGAGGTCAAGTATGGAAAAAGTTACTTTACGCGGTCCGGTCACGGTGTTGCCCACGGCTGACTATCAGTCACTGGTGCGACGACTTGAGGCGCTGGAAGCAGTGATCAAGGAATTGCAATCTTTGCTTGGCGTTGTCAGTGAGCGTCGATCTCTGGCTGAGAATGAGACTGTTTATGAGGTCGATGTATCCACAGAAAGGTAGGAAGGGGTTTGGGTTCCTGCCAAGGTGCTGTACGCTTCGGGGTTGACGGAAAAGGAATTGCTCATCGAACTGGCAGTGCATCTTTTTGAGTAAGATCTGATCTCACTAGGTGTCGCGAAGTCTTTAGCCGGGATGCACACCGAACAGTTTATGAGGCTATTAGGGAGTCGGGGCATCCCCATGCATTATGGTGTAAAAGAACTTGAAGAGGACGTCGCCACCATGAAAAAGATGGGGCTACTATGATTGTCGTTTCCGACAGTTCTACGCTGATTGCGCTGACTTCGTTAAAAAGATTGGAGCTTCTACAGGCGTTGTACGAACATGTTGTTGTGCCAGATGTTGTATGGCATGAAACGGTGATCGCCGGTGAGAATCGTCCAGGTCAGGTGGAGATATTGTCGGCCGACTGGATTGAGCGGCGTTCCCTGCGTGAGCGTTCGTTTGCTGAGATGCTATCTACAAGACTTGATGATGGGGAGGCGGAGGCAATTGCACTGGCTTTAGAGCTGGGCGCTGACTATTTGCTGCTAGACGATCGACAAGGACGGAAAACAGCACAGAAGTTGGGACTCAGGGTAGTTGGCGTCGTTGGTGTTTTGCTTGCAGCAAAGGCCAAAGGGCTGGTACCGAGCATTAAACCCGAACTGATTCGATTGCGTACTGAAGTGGGTTTCAGGATCAGCAATTCGCTTTTCCGCAGGGCACTGGTCATGGCGGGTGAAAGCCTTGAGGTGGACGGCTCATAACATCTCTCGCACGTCGACCAGACGGCCATGCAGGGCGGCGGCGGCCGCCATGATGGGGCTCATGAGCAGGGTGCGGGAACCGGGACCCTGACGACCGCGGAAGTTGCGATTGCTGGTGCTGGCCACGTACTTGCCGGCACCGGCCTTGTCGTCATTCATGGCCAGGCACATGCTGCAACCGGCGCCGCGCCATTCAAAGCCCGCTTCGCTGAAGATGCGGTGCAGGCCCTCGGCCTCGGCCTGCGCCTTGACAGCCTTGGACCCCGGCACAACAATGGCCCACACGTTGTCGGCCACGCGTTTGCCCTTGACGATGGCGGCAGCGGCCCGCAGGTCATCCAGGCGACCGTTGGTGCAGGAGCCGATGAATACGATGTCGATGGGTTGGCCCTCCATCTTCTGGCCGGGCTGCAGGCCCATGTAGTCCAGGGCGCTGAGCAGGCTGCGGCGTTCGGCCGGGTCAGAGAGGGCGTCGGGGGTGGGGATGGCGCCCGAGATTGGTACGCCCTGCCCGGGATTGGTGCCATAGGTGACCATGGGGGCGAGGGCGGCGGCGTCGATCGTGATCTCCCTGTCATAGGCGACGCCGGGATCGCTGGGCAGGGTGCGCCAGTAGGCCACGGCTTTGTCCCAGTCTGCGCCCTGCGGGGCATGGGGACGGCCTTTCAGCCAGGCGAAGGTCGTCTCGTCTGGCGCAATCATACCGGCCCGCGCTCCACCTTCGATGCTCATGTTGCAGATGGTCATGCGGCTTGCCATGTTCAGGCTGCGGATGGCGCTGCCCTGGTATTCGAATACGTAGCCACGGCCGCCGTCGGCGCCGATGCGGGCGATGATGGAGAGGATGATGTCTTTGGCCGTGACGCCGGGGCCCAGCTCGCCCTCGACATGGATGGCGAATGTCTTGGGCTTGTGTTGCAGCAACGATTGCGTGGCCAGAACGTGGCCGACTTCGCTGGTGCCGATGCCGAAGGCCAGGGCGCCAAAAGCGCCGTGTGTGCTGGTGTGGCTATCGCCGCAGACGACGGTCATGCCGGGTTGGGTGATGCCCATTTCCGGGCCCATGACGTGCACGATGCCCTGCACCGGGCCATCGATGTCGAACAGGGTGATGCCGAAGTCCTGGCAGTTTTGCCGCAGCGTGCGCACCTGGGTGGCAGCATCCTCGGGCCAGAGGCTGATATCGACTGGCCGCGTGGGGATAGCGTGATCCATGGTGGCAAAGGTGCGGTCGGGCCTGCGCACGCGCAGACCCCGCTGGCGCAGCATGGTAAAGGCCTGCGGTGAAGTGACTTCGTGGATGAGATGGGCGTCGATGTACAGGATGGCCGGCGCGCCCTCGTCCTGCGTGACGACATGGGCGTCCCAGACTTTGTCGAACAGAGTACGCGGGGGCGTTGATGGGGATGGGTTCATGAGGATGGTGGGATGGAGCTCAGACCGTGACGGCGCCTTCGCTGGCGGGGGCGACGGCAGCGCTGTCTTCGTTGGTGTTGGCTGCGAGCAGTTTGTTCAAAGCCTGCATGTAGGCCTTGGCACTGGCGACCACGATGTCGGTATCGACCCCGCGGCCGGAGAACAGGCGGCGTCGGGGACGACCCTGGGCCGTGTGTTTGTAGCCGCGACTATCGGGCACGGCAATACGGATGGTGACATCGCCGTTGGCGTCCATGCCCTCGGTGATGGCCTGTACCAGGTATTCCACGAGGCGATTAGGCGCGCCCACGATGCGGTTGATGCCCTGATAGACAGCGTCGACGGGGCCGGTGCCAAAGCCGGCATCGGTGATCTCGGCACCGGTTTTGAGATTACGCAGCGTGACCACGGCTGTGGGCACCACCTGCGTGCCGGTCTGCACCTGCACATTCACCAGCTCCCAGGTTTCGCGGGGCTGATACATCTCATCGCCCACCAGCGCTTCCAGATCGACATCGGAGATGATCTTCTTTTTGTCGGCCAGCGCCTTGAAACGCTGAAAGACCTTGTTGAGCTCTTCGTCGCTGAGGTGGTAGCCCATTTCCTGCAGGCGTACGCGAAAGGCGTGACGTCCGGAATGCTTACCCAGTACGAGATTGGACTTGCTGAGGCCGATCGTGCTGGCGTCCATGATCTCGTAGGTGCGCTTGTGCTTGAGCATGCCGTCCTGATGGATGCCAGCCTCGTGGGCAAAGGCGTTGGCTCCGACAATGGCCTTGTTGGGCTGGATGACCATGCCGGTGTAGCGGCTGACCATGTCGGAGCTGCGATGGATCTCCTGGGTGACGATGTTGGTTTCGAGCTCGTAGACCTGGCGGCGCACGTACAGGGCCATAACGATCTCTTCCAGACTGGTATTGCCCGCCCGTTCGCCGATGCCATTGACGGTCACCTCAACCTGGCGAGCGCCATTCTGGATGCCGGCCAGGGTATTGGCTGTGGCCAGGCCCAGGTCGTTGTGGCAGTGCACGGAGATGATCACATCTTCGGCGCCGGGGGTGTTCTGGCGGATATCGCGAATCAGGCGGCCGAATTCATCCGGCGTGGTGTAACCCACGGTGTCAGGGATGTTGACAGTGGTGGCGCCGGCAGCAATGGCTGCGGCCAACACCCGGTAGAGGAAGCGCGGATCGCTGCGACCGGCGTCTTCGGGGCTGAATTCGATGTCGTCACACAATGCTTTGGCATAACCGACCATCTCGTGCACAGCCTCGACCACTGCATCGGGCGTCATGCGCAATTTGTGTTCCATGTGCAGGGACGAGGTGGCCAGAAATGTGTGGATGCGGGGATGTTTGGCAAAGCGTACGGCTTCCCAGGCGGCATCGATGTCTTTTTTATTGGCGCGGGCCAGTCCACAGATCACCGGCGGCTCCGCGGGCCGGCCGTGCTTGTCGGTGCGGGGCTCCTGGCCCACGGTTTTGGCGATAAGCTGCACGGCTTCCAGATCGCCGGGCGAGGCAGCCGGAAAACCGGCTTCGATGATGTCGACGCCCAGACGGGCCAACTGACGGGCGATCTCCAGTTTTTCCTGGGTGTTGAGGGTGGCGCCTGGCGATTGCTCGCCATCGCGCAGCGTGGTATCGAATATCAGGACCTTGTCGGGTCCCGAAACATCAGGATCGGACATAGGATGACTCCTTTGAGAGTATTGCGTATTACCTGTATTGCGTCGGCAGCGGCTTATCCCCCAATCACGAGATACGCAATACGCAATACGAAACACGCATCATGTCTTAAACTTCAATCGGATCCAGCCATGGCATCATGCGGCGCAGGTCTTTGCCCACGCGCTCGATGAGCAGATCGCGCTCGGCGGCCCGGCGGGCATTGAAGTTGGGCCGACCCTTGGCGTTTTCCTCGATCCATTCCTCGGCATAGGCGCCCGACTGAATGTCGGCCAGGATCTCTTTCATGGCCGCTTTCGATTGTTCGTTGATGACGCGGTCGCCGGCGTGATAGTCGCCATGTTCGGCGGTGTCGCTGACGCTGTAACGCATGTAAGCCAGGCCGCCGCGATAGAAGAGGTCGACGATGAGCTTCATCTCATGCATGCATTCGAAGTAGGCCACCTCCGGCTGATAGCCTGCTTCCACCAGGGTATCGAATCCGGCCTTGATCAGAGCGCTGACGCCGCCGCAGAGCACGGATTGTTCGCCAAAGAGATCGGTCTCGGTTTCTTCCTTGAAGGTGGTTTTAAGGGCGCCGGCGCGGGTGCCGCCAATGGCCTTGGCATAGGCCAGGGTGCGCTCCCAGGCCTGACCGCTGGCATCCTGGTACACGGCGACGAGCACGGGTGTGCCGATGCCTTCCACGAAAAGCTCGCGCACACGATGGCCGGGCGCCTTGGGCGCCACCATGCTCACGTCGACGAAATCGGGCGGGATGATCTGGCCGTAGCGGATGTTGAAGCCGTGGCCGAACATGAGTGTGTCACCGGGGTTGAGGTTGGGAGCGATGGCTTCCTGGTAGACCTGAGCCTGCTTGGTGTCGGGGATCAGCACCATGATGGTGTCGGCTTCTTCGCAGGCCTGGGCCGTGGATACCACACGCAGTCCCGCGGCTTCGGCCTTTCCCACGACGGGGAGCCCTTGTAGAGGCCCACGCGCACGTCCATACCGCTGTCCTGCAGGCTGAGCGCATGGGCGTGGCCCTGGCTGCCGTAGCCGAGCACAGCGATTTTGTGGCCCTGCAGATAGGCAAGGTCAGCGTCTTGGTCGTAGTAGATAGTTGCCATGATGGTTGTCTTCCTTGAGAGAATGATGGGGAGAGTAAGGACTAGAGCGCGGCACGGCGTTTGATCTTGCCGTTGCCATTGCGACCGGCCTGACCACGGGTCATGGCCACTACGCCGGTACGCACCATTTCCAGGATTCGATAATTGCTCAACAGATCCAGCAAACTGTCGATCTGCTCCTGCCGGCCCACAGCCTGCACCACGACGGAGTCCATGCTGACGTCGACGATGCGGGCGCGGTAGATGTCTACGATCTGCATGACATCGCTGCGGGTGCTGCCATCCACGCCCACGCGCACCAGGGCCATTTCGCGCTTGATGGCGGGTTTGTCAGTGATGTTCTCGACCTTGGTCACATTCACCAGTTTGTAGAGTTGCTTGATAGCCTGATCCACCATGTGATCGTCTCCGTTGACGACGAAGGTGAGGCGACTGATGCCAGGGGTTTCGCTGTGGCCCACGGTAAGGCTCTCGATGTTGAAATTGCGACGGCGGAAGAGGCCGACGACACGATTGAGCACGCCGGGCTTGTCTTCCAGCCAGGCGACCACAGTGTGTTGGGTGTGCTGGTTCGCATTTACGGTTGCATTCATGATGGTTCTCCTACCAGGCGGGGTTGACGCCGCTGGGGCCTTGGACGATGGTAGGGCGACGCAGGAGCTCGCCTACGGCCGCTCCCGGCGCCACCATGGGATACACGTTCACCTCTTCCTTGACCTGGAATTCCAGCAGGAAGGGGCCAGGATGCTCTGCGGCCTGCTGTAGGGCATCGTTGACTTCTTGCTTCTGCTTCACGGTGCGGCCGGCCATGCCATAGGCTGCGGCTAACTGCACGAAATCGGGGCTGAACATGGGGGTGCCGGTGTAGCGTTTTCCGTAAAAAAGCTGTTGCCATTGCCGCACCATACCCAGGAAGCCGTTGTTGATGATGACGATCTTGATGGGCAGGTTTTCCTGCATCACGGTGGCCATCTCCTGCAGGGTCATCTGAAAACCGCCGTCGCCGGCCACGACCCACACAGGCGTATCGGGCGCTGCCATTTGCGCCCCCACGGCCGCGGGTAGGGCATAGCCCATGGTGCCCAGGCCCCCCGAGGTCAGCAGTTGCCTGGGGTGCTGGTGCAGGTAGTACTGCGCTTCCCACATCTGATGCTGGCCCACGTCGGTAACGATGATGGCGTCGCCGCCGGTGGTGTGCCATAGCTGCCGCATCACATAGGGCGGGATCAGTTCGTCGACCTCTGCCCGCAGGATGTCGCGGGCCTCGCTCTCGTTACGCCAGTCCGAGATTTGCTTCAGCCATTGCTGGTGGCGTTTAGCCTGCACCCGAGCCAGTAGCGCCTGCAGGCTTTCCTTGGCATCGGCGATCAGGGCCACATCAGGCTGAACATTCTTGCCCACTTCCGCCTCGTCCATCTCCAGATGGATGATGCGGGCATTGGGCGCGAATTCGTCCAGCTTGCCCGTCACCCGATCGTCAAATCGCATTCCCACCGCGATCAGCAGATCGCATTCCTGAATGGCGAGATTGGCATGCGCTTCGCCGTGCATGCCGCACATGCCCAGCGACAGCGGATGGGTTTCGGGGATGTCGCCCAGGCCCAGCAGGGTCATAGTCACCGGAATCTCCGCTTTTTCGGCGAACTGGCGTAATTCCTGTGTGGCATGCGCCATCTGCACCCCATGCCCGGCGATGATCAGGGGGCGTTGGGCCTGTTCGATCAGGGTTGCGGCCTGTTCCAGAGCCCCTTCATCGATCCCCCGCCAGGGCCTGAACCCGGCCAGTTTCACTTCCTCGGGATAAACAAAATCGGTGCTGTCGTTTTGCACATCCTTGCAGATGTCGATCAGCACCGGGCCGGGACGCCCTGTTCGGGCGATATGGAAGGCTTCTTTCATCACCTGTGCCAGTTCCCTGACATCGGTGACCAGGTAGTTGTGTTTGGTCACGGGCTGGGTGACGCCGGTGACGTCGGTCTCCTGGAAGGCATCGTTTCCCAGCAGGCTGGTGGGCACCTGGCCGGTGATGGCGACCATGGGCACGGAGTCCATCATGGCTGTGGCCAGGCCAGTAACCAGGTTGGTGGCCGCGGGCCCGGATGTGACCAGGCAGACGCCCACTTTGCCGCTGACTCGGGCGTAGCCGTCGGCCATGTGGGCAGCTCCCTGTTCGTGTCGTACCAGCACGTGGTGGAACTGCGGGTACTGGCTCAGAGCGTCGTAGATGGGGAGATTGGCGCCGCCTGGCATGCCAAATACCACCTCGACCTGCTCCCTGAGCATGGATTCCCAGACGATCTGGGCTCCTGTGAGTTTCATGGTGTGGCCTCCTTTTGTGCGAAAGGCGAGACGAAGGTTGGATAGACTTGAGGAGGCCCCGCGAGGACCTCCGCGCACGACAGTGTACGCTTGCGCTTGGAGGCCACATTGCCCCACGACGATGAAAGTAAAAACCCCCTTCCGTTTGGAAGGGGGCCAATGTGCTAAGGGTCTGCTACAAAAATCAGGCTTGAACCTGCCTTCCAAACGGGTTTGGCTCCTGGCCGCTAATAAGGACCAGAAGCTCGCTAATAACGAGAACCAGAAGGAAGAACAGGGAATTCATAAGGTGACTGATATAACAGGTGATATAACAGATGTGTCTGATTGGCTGCTGAGTATAAACGTTTTTGGCAGAGATGTCAAATCCGGAAACGGTGGTATGGCTGTTTCAGAGTTGCGGGTGGATGAGGCGTCCCAGCTATGAGACGACTGGTTGGGGGCGGCGGTTGTGCAGGGTTTGGGTGGCAGCAACGCCGATTGCGACCACGGCCCGGCTGTCGGCGCCGGTGACGGGTGGTTCTGTGTCGTGCAGCACACAGTCGACGAAGGCCTGCAACTGAGCCTCGAACGCGGCTGCATAGCGCACGGAGCTGTCGGGAATGACATCGTGGCACAGGCCGTCTCGCGTGAGCAGGTTGATGGGCGTGCGCCGTAGATGGCCCACGTGCACCGCGCCCTCGCTGCCGATGATCTCCACCCGCACATCGTGGCCATAACGCGTGGTGCGGCTGACGAGGAGGGTGCCCAGAGCGCCGTTGGCAAAGCGGAAATCGATCACGGCGTTGTCTACATCGCCCACGGCGCCGATCGCCGGATCGACGAGGGCCCCACCCTCGGCATAGACCCGCACGATCTCGCTGTCCATTAACCAGCGGGCCAGATACAGATCGTGATAACCGGCATCGAGGATCAGACCGCCGCTGACATTGGGATCGGCAAACTCGGGCGGGGGCGGGTCCTGATCGCCGGCAATGGCGCGGAATACGATGGGGGCGCCGATCTCGCCGGCCGTGATGCGTTGTTTTGCCGCCCGGTAGCCGGCATCGAACTGGCGTACATGCCCCACCATGAGCTTGACGCCGGCGGCAGCAGTAGCGGCAATGGCCGCATCGCAGTCTTCCAGGCTGAGGGCCAGAGGTTTCTCACAAAAGATGTGCAGGCCGGCCGCGGCGCAGGCTTCGATGTTGGCGCGATGTGCGGCCGTGCTGCTGGCGATCACCACGGCATCGAGATGGGCGTCCGCTAGCAGCGTGGCCAGGTCGGGATAGATGGCGATGTCGTCGCCGAATTCGGCCCGTGCCGCGGCCACGCGTTGGGGGTTGCCGGTGCTGACGGCAACCAGGCGGCAGCCGCGCACTCGATGGGCGAGATTGCGGGCATGCACCATGCCGATACGGCCCGCGCCCACCACGGCCATGTTGAGTTGCGTGCTCATGCGAGTCTCCTTGCTTTACTGGGGAGTGGTGAATGGCGATTGTATTGTAACAAATGAGCTTTTGGGGGGAAAGAGCCCCCCACCCAGCTTCCCCCGCCAGCGGGGGGAGGTGATCTATGCTGATGTTGGAATGTTTCATGGGAACGGTATACTCCCTCCCCCAAAAGCGAGCGCAGCGAGCGGCTGGGGGAGGGTTGGGGAGGGGGAAAGAAGCCCCAAAAGCGAGCGTAGCGAGCGGCTGGGGGAGGGCAGGGAGGGGGCCTATGCTATAATCCAACCATGATTACCTCTGATATTGTTCGCAGCCGTTTCGGACGAACCCTCATCTTCGCCATCCTCCTCATCCTGCTGGCCGCCTGCGGGGCGCCTGCCACCTCGCCTCCATCCCCGAGCCCGGTCACTATCGAAGCAGCCAGAACATCAACGCCTACAACTCAGCCATCGCCCACACCGGCGTCCTCGGCCACCGCTTTTCCCCCCACCACGACGCCGACTCCGCCAGCCATCACCCCTACCGAGCAGCCGGTGCTGGAGATCCCCCTCA
>JAJRXO010000208.1 GCA_024276255.1 Chloroflexota bacterium
CAACTCGATCTGGGACTGCCCCTGTTGCGCAAGGACTTCATCTTTGATCCCTATCAGATACTGGAGGCCCGGACAGCCGGGGCCAGCGCCGTCCTGCTGATCGTCGCTATGCTCGATCCCGGCCAATTGCAAGACCTGCTGGCCACAGCCCATACCCTGGGCCTCAGCGCCCTGGTGGAAGCGCACACCGCAGCAGAGGTAGAACAGGCCCTGGCGGCCGGCGCCCGTATCATCGGCGTCAATAACCGTGACCTGCATACCTTCGAAGTGCGGCTGGAAACCTGCCTGCGCCTGCGCCCCATGCTGCCCCCGGGCGTGCTCATGGTGGCGGAGAGCGGCATCCGCACTCCGCACGACGTCGCGCGGCTGGCCGCGGCCGGGATCGACGCCATGCTCATCGGTGAAGGCCTGGTGACAGCCCCCGACATAGGCCGTCGCATGCGAAGCCTGTTGGGTGGGAGAAGCCATGTCTGAAGAACTGCAAATACCTCTGCCTCATCAACACTGCTCATCGCTCAATGCGTCGATGAACTCATCGCTCGTAACGCGCAGCCGCCAGATCGCTCTACTCAGGGAGGACTCATGCACATCAAGATCTGTGGGATCACCACTCTCGCCCAGGCGCAGGCCGCACTGGAGGCCGGAGCCGACATGCTGGGCTTCAACTTCTATCCACCCAGCCCCCGCTACCTTTCCCCTCACACCTGCGCCCGCATCGTACGCACCCTGCGTCTGCAACATCCCGACCTTGTATGCGTGGGCGTCTTCGTCAACGAAACGCCTCGCCGCGTGCGCGCCCTGATGGACGCCTGCGACCTCGATCTGGCACAACTCGCCGGTGACGAACCGCCGGAGCACCTGCACGCACTGAACGGCCAGGCCTTCAAAGCCGTGCGCCCTGCTTCCCCCGTAGAAGCAGATAGCGGCCTGCGCAACTACGCCCGCCCTGCTGCGCCCGCCCTGCTGGTCGATGCCCGCGTGTCCGGCGCTTTCGGCGGCACCGGCACCCTCGCCGACCCCGCCATCGCCCGCCATCTCGCAGTGCAGGCGCCCATCCTGCTGGCAGGCGGACTCAATCCCGCGAACGTGGCTGCAGCCATCCGCACAGTACGGCCCTGGGGCGTCGATGTGGCCTCGGGTGTCGAATCAGCGCCTGGGATCAAAGACCCTGACCTCATGACTGCCTTTGTCTCCGCTGCCCGTGCGGCGTGAGAGGATACGTAAAATATGGAGACCTTTATGTCAAACCATTCTCATCTGTCCCCCCGCTTCGGAAGCTACGGCGGGCAATATGTGCCTGAAACCCTGGTGCCGGCCCTGCAGGAGCTGGAAAGCGCCTATCAGCAGGCCCGCAGCGATCCCGCATTCCGGGCAGAGCTTGATGATCTGCTGCATAGCTACGTGGGACGCCCCACCCCCCTCAGCTTCGCGGCCCGCCTCAGCGCCCACTGTGGCGGCGCCCGCATCTACCTCAAACGCGAAGACCTGGCGCATTCCGGCGCCCACAAAATCAACAACGCCCTGGGCCAGGCTTTGCTGGCCAGGCGCATGGGCAAGCGTCGGGTGATCGCCGAGACCGGCGCCGGGCAGCATGGCGTTGCCGCGGCCACAGCCTGCGCCTTGCTGGGACTGCAATGCGTGATCTACATGGGCACGGTCGATATGGCCCGACAGGCGCCCAACGTGCAGCGTATGCGCCTGCTGGGCGCCGAGGTGCGGGGTGTGGAGAGCGGATCTCGAACACTCAAAGACGCCATCAACGAGGCCATACGCGACTGGGTGAGCCACGTGCGCGACACATACTATCTGTTGGGCTCTGCCCTGGGACCGCACCCCTACCCCTCCTTGGTGCGTGATTTTCAGGCCGTGATCGGCCAGGAGGCCCGCCAGCAGATCCTGACGGCCACCGGCCGCCTGCCCGATGTGATAATCGCCTGCGTGGGCGGCGGTTCCAACGCCATTGGCATCTTTCACGAATTCATCGACGATGAAGATGTGCGTCTGCTCGGCGTGGAGGCGGGCGGGCTGGGCATTGCCAGCGGCCAGCACGCGGCCCGTTTTGCTGGCGGCCGTCCCGGTGTGCTGCATGGCTGCTACACCTGGGTTCTGCAAGACGACGATGGTCAGATCGCGCTCACGCATTCCATCAGCGCCGGCCTGGATTATGCCGCCGTGGGCCCGGAACATGTGTATCTGCGGGAGCTGCAACGCGCAAACTACACCTATGCCACCGATGCCGAGGCCCTGGACGCCTTCCAGCTCCTGACCCGCCTGGAGGGCATCATCCCGGCCCTGGAATCGGCGCATGCCGTGGCCGAGGCTGTCAAACTGGCGCCGACCATGCCACCCGACAGCACC
>JAJRXO010000209.1 GCA_024276255.1 Chloroflexota bacterium
ACCTACGACCATCCTCCCGTGCCCGGCCATGCCGATCTTGAGACCCTGCAGTTCGTCGTGGGCCAGCCGGGACGCAGCACCGATCTCAATCAGACGGCCAAAAATATCCTCGACGCCTTCGCAAATCCCGTGAACCGGGTTGCTCAGGCTGCCATTATCGAAGGCGAAGTCGTACCGCCCGACATGTCCAGTCTGGAAGCAGCCATGCGTCAGCGCCTGGAAGAATTTCCCGGCATCTATTCCGTGTACATGCAGGATCTCAACACCGGCGCCGAGATCGATATCGATGGCGATACCGCTTTTGCCGGCATGAGCACGGTGAAGATCCCCATCTTTCTCAAGATCTACATGGATAACGATCTACCGCTTTCGCCGCAGATCAGCGATCTGATCAGCACCACGGTGCGCTCCACCACGGCCAGCAATGCCGCGGCAAACGCCCTGCTGGCCACCATTGGCGACGGCGATCGCATGCTGGGTGTCCAGCGTGTCACCGACATGGTACGCGAGCTGGGTTTTCAGAACACCTTTCTGGCGCTGCCTTACGACAGCCGGCTCACCCCGCCCGTCATCCGCACACCGGCCAACACCAATCCCCAATATAACACCCATCCCGACCCGGCCATGCAGACCACGCCCAGGGATATCGGTCAGATCCTGGCCGATATCGGCTATTGCGCCGAGGGCAAGGGGAATCTCATTGCCGCCTACAGTGACCGCATCACCCCCGCCGAATGTCAGGAATTGATCGGATGGCTGGAGCAGAACCCGCTGGGTTGGCTGATCTCCTACGGCGTGCCCGAGGATGCCCGCGTGGCTCACAAGCACGGCTATGCACCCGACAGCCAGGGCGACGTGGCCCTGATCTACGGCCCCCAGGGACCCTATGTGCTCTCAATTTTTGTGTTTCAGGCCGGATGGGTGGTGTGGGATTACAGCAATCCCCTCATGTACGAGATCAGTCGCCTGGTGTGGAATTATTATCTGGCGCGAGCCGGTGAACCGCAGCTGCCCCCCTTTCCCCCACCCGACAGTACGGATGCTTCATCATGACAATACGCGCACTCATCTTTGACTTTGGCGGCGTGCTGGTGCACATGCCAGAGACCCCCCTTCGCCACCAATGGGCGCAGCGTCTCGGCGTCTCGATTTCCGAACTGGAGGAGATGGTGTTCAATTCTCCGGTCTCACAACGGGCCCTGGTGGGCCTGGTGCCCGAGATCGCCATCTGGCAGGGCATAGCCCGCCGCTTTGGCCTGAACGATGCCGCCATGCAGCAGTTCGAGCTCGATTTCTGGGCAGGCGAGGTGCTGGATGCCGACTTCGTGGCCCTGCTGCAAAACGCCCGTCCCCATTACCGCACGGCCATTCTCAGCAATGCCTGGTCGGATGCCCATAGCGCCTTCAGTGGGAAATTCCAGCTCGATCAGGTTGTCGATCTCATGATCATCTCCGCCCAGGAGGGGATTGCCAAACCCGACAGTCGTATCTATGAACGCACCCTGGCACGCCTGGATGTCCAGCCCCATGAAGCCATTTTCGTGGATGATCGGCCGGAGAACGTGGCCGCGGCACAGGCACTGGGCATTCACGCTATCCGTTATGAATCGACGCCCCGGGTCATGGCCGCCATTCGCGCCCTGCTCGATGACCATGCTCCTGCCTGATTCCATTTTCCCCGCCAATTCCTGATTCCATGTCCTTACTTACTGCAAACGACCTCGCCATGGCCTATGGGCCGCTCGACGTGTTCGAGGGGCTGAGCTGTGCTGTGGCGCCGGGAGATCGTATCGGGCTGGTAGGCCCCAACGGCGAAGGCAAAACCACCCTGTTGCGTATTCTGGCTGGCGAGTTGCAACCAACGGCCGGCCGTGTACATCGGCGGCGGGGCTTGCGCCTTGGCTATCTGCCGCAGATCCCGCCCCCTGCCAGCGACCGGACTTTATGGCAGGACATGCTGGATGTATTCGCAGATTTGCGGGCCGAGGAGGCTGCTCTGGCCGAGCTGGAACAGCGTTTGGCCCTGCCCGATGCCGACGATGCCTTACTCGACACCTATGCCGCCCACCAATACGCGTTCGAGGTGCGGGGCGGCTACGAATACCCGTTGCGCATCCGGCAAACGCTGACCGGCCTGGGCTTTATGCCCGAGCAGTTTCATATGCCGCTGGAACAGCTCAGCGGCGGCCAGCGCACGCGGGCTTTGCTGGCCCGGCTTTTGCTGCAGAAACCGCAGTTGCTACTGCTCGACGAACCGACCAACCATCTCGACCTGCAGGCGGTGGAATGGCTGGAGCATACATTATTGGGCTGGGATGGCGCCATGATCATCGTGGCTCATGATCGCTATTTTCTCGACCGCGTTGTGACTAAAATTTGGGAGCTGGCCTGGGGCGAGTTGCATTTGTATCGCGGCAATTACAGCCATTATGTGCAACAGCGGCAGGAACGCCTGCAGCAGATGCAAAAAGCCTACGAGGCGCAGCAGGCCTTTATCGCCAAGGAGCAGGATTTCATCCGTCGCAATATCGCTGGCCAGAAAACGCGGCAGGCCCAGGGGCGTCGCACCCGTCTGCAGCGCATGTTGGCGAAGCAGCAGGTGTTTGCCCCGCGCAAACGCCGGCGCATGAGCTTGCAGATGCGCACCAGGCTGCGCAGTGGCGAGCTGGTGGTGGCCGGTAAGGAATTGCTTATCGGTTATTATGCCCGACCCCGGCCGCCCATCGTGCGCGAGCGCTCGGGCGGGCATGTGTATCTGGCTCCCCAGGCCCCCACCGCCGCCGATACGGTGCTGTTTCGCGCCGATGACATTGAGCTTAAACGCCAGGAGCGTGTGGGCCTGATCGGCGCCAACGGCACCGGCAAAACCACATTTGTAAAAACCCTGTTGGGCCAGTTGCCCCCCCTGGGGGGTGAATTGCGCGTGGGGGCCAGTGTACGCATCGGCTATCTGGCGCAGGTGCAGGAAGGCTTCGATCCCCGCCAGACCCTGCTCGATATCATCCTGGCGGCGGATCCCAGGCTGACGATTGGCGAGGCCCGGCACTGGCTGGCCCGCTTCCTGTTCACAGGCGACGACGTGGGAAAGACTGTGTCAACACTGAGCGGTGGGCAGCGCAGCCGCCTGGCGCTGGCCGTATTGTCCCGCCGGGAGTCCAATTTCCTGGTGCTTGACGAGCCCACCAATCATCTCGATATCGAGTCACAAGAAGTGTTGCAGGCCATGCTCGACGACTTCAACGGCACCGTGCTGCTGGTATCACACGATCGCTATCTGATCGATGCCCTGGCCACGCAGGTATGGGTGATTGCTGATGGCCGCCTGCACGTTTACGAGGGCAACTACAGCGACTATGTGGCTGCCCGGCAGCAGGCTTCCCGCAAGACCGATAGTGACAACTCCGCCCTCACCGAGTCCCAGAAACAACGCCAGGTCTTGCGCAAGCAACGCCGCCAACGTCGTGAGCAGGAAAAACGTCAGCAGGAGGCCGCCGCCCTGGAGGCACACATCCATGCCCTGGAAGCAGAGCTGGAACAACTGGGAAAGCAACTGACCAGCGCCAGTCAGGCCATGCAGCTGGATGAAGTACAGCGTTTGGGTGCAGAATATGCACAGAAGGAAGAAACGCTTCATCAACTCATGGAGAAATGGGCTGATCTGGTATAATATCAGTCTGTCCTCATCTCTGGCCTCTCGTTGCCCGACCTGCATCACCCGAAAAAGGATCCCCATGAGTAAACCAGCTATCGTTGTCGGCATTACCGGCAATATCGGCACCGGCAAAAGCACTGTATTGGAAATGCTGCGTCATTATGGCGCATTCATCATCGACGCTGACAAGGTGGCGCACGAAGTGATGGCGCCGGGCGGAGCCGCATACGAGCGCGTCGTGAAAGCTTTTGGCGCCGATATCGTGCAGGACGATGGTCAAATCGACCGTAAACGGCTGGGCGAGATCGTGTTCGCCAATCCCGATCAGCTTTCCCGGCTGGAGCAAATCGTGCATCCGGCTGTGTTTACCCGCCTTTCCCAGTTGCTCGACATGGCCGAAGAGAAGGTAGTCTTCATCGAGGCCATCAAGCTATTGGAGGCCGGGATGTCCATCACGCTTTGCGATCAGGTGTGGGTGGTGACAGCCCCCATCGCTCAGCAAATCGAGCGTCTGATGCGCACCCGGAACATGAGCCGGGAAGAAGCCGAAGCTCGCATGGCTTTACAAAGTCCACAGTCACTCAAAGTCTCCCAGGCTGATCTGGTGATCCATAACGACGGCAGTCTGGCCGATCTGCAGGCACAGGTCGATGCGGCCTGGCAACGCCTGCAGGCTGAATTGAGCGCCCGGCAGACCACGTAGAAGTTATCGCTTTATCCTGCGCGCGGCGCGGAGAACAGCAACACTTATCTTTATGCCACACGATTGCCCTTACAGCGATTTCTGTGGCTTGTATCCCCGTGACATGTTCACATCACCCAGCATGACCTATGAAAACATTGCAACGCTTTTGGCAAGCACATCCTGATCTTACTTCTTTTCTTGCCCTGGCTATCGGCATGCTTGTCATTCTCTATTTTTCGGCCCGTCATGTCGGTTTCAGCGCCGGTCAGTGGCTCACCCTGGGCGTTGCCACCGTGGCCCTGGCCGCTCTGAGCATCTGGATCATCAGCTGGGAGGATGAGCCTGCCGAAGATGAGCCGGAACAATAGCCATTTCATAGCAAATATCATATTCTGAACTCACAACGTATACCATCCATCTATGAGCAAAAAGGATTACTACGAAGTCCTGGGCGTTAATCGCCAGGCTTCTACCGAAGAAATCAAACGCGCGTATCGCCGCCTGGTAAAAAAATATCATCCTGATATTTATAAAGGCAGAGATGCCAACGATCGGATCAAAGAGATCAACGAGGCCTACGAGGTGCTCAGCAGCCCCGAGAAACGGACTGCCTACGATCGTTTTGGTCATGCCGGCGTGCAGGGCGCGGCCGCTGGCCCGGGAGCTGGCGGTTTTCCCGATATGACCGATATTTTCGAGGAGCTGTTTCGCGGCGGCTTTGGCGGTTTCAGCGGCTTCAGTCGCGGCCCGCAGCGAGGACCCGTACGCGGGGCCGACCTGCGTTATGATCTGGTAGTGGAATTCGAGGAAGCTGTGCTGGGCGCGGAGCGCGAGATCAAGATCGTGCGCCACGAAACGTGCACCCGCTGCGGGGGCAGCGGCGCCGAACCGGGCACGTCGCCTGTGCGCTGCCCAACCTGCAACGGCGCCGGTGAGGTGCGGCAACGTCAGCAGACCATTCTCGGCACCTTTGTCAATGTGTCTACCTGTCCCCGCTGCCATGGCACGGGCGAGGTGATTACCACGCCCTGCCGTCAGTGCAACGGCAGCGGTCTGGAAGAGGTGGAACGTCGGCTGCGGGTGAAGATACCGGCCGGGGTCGATGAAGGCACCCGGATTCGGTTGCCCGGCGAAGGCGAACCCGGTGTACGCGGGGGGCCACCCGGCAATCTCTACGTATTCCTGCGCGTCAAGCCGCACAAGATATTCCAGCGCAGTGACGACAATCTGCTGCTGGAGCTGCCGATCACCATTACCCAGGCCATCCTGGGCGCCGAGTTGGAGATCCCCACCCTGGACGGTCCCAAGTCCATCCGCATTCCTCCGGGTGTGCAGCCGGGCAAGGTATTGCGTTTACGCGGGCTGGGCGTGCCGCATCTGCGCCGCGGCGGCCGCGGCGATCTGCTGGTCACGATCAATGTGCGTATCCCCACACAGCTCAGCGAGGAACAGCGACAGTTGGTGCTGCAACTGGCCGAGACACTGGAACCGATCAGCATCGAGAACAAAGGAGAGGAACCCGGCTTTTTCGATCGCATGAAAGAAGCCCTGGGGCTGTAAGGAAGTGCATACAATGACCGATTTGCTGGAGTTGTCGCTCAGTGTGGCCACCCCAGATCCCATGGACGATTCCGTGCGGGTTGCTCAGGCGCTGATCGATGAGGTTGTGAGCGGCGGTGCCGTGGTTGAGCTCAGCGGCTTCGGTCCAGATGGCGAGACGACGCATACTCAGGTGTGGCTGCGGGGATATCTCAGCGATACCCCTGCCCACGCCCGCCAGCTGGAGGCCTTGCGGCAGCGATTGCTGCAACTCCCGTTTTCCGATCGATACGGCGAGCTGCAGATCTGCCGATTGGGCCAGCAGGATTGGGCCGAGGCCTGGAAACAGCACTACCATGCCTTGCGCGTGGGGCAGCGCATGATGATCGTCCCGGCCTGGGAACAGCCTGATCTTGAGGCCGATGATGTGGCGATATGGATTGAGCCCGGCATGGCCTTTGGCACGGGCATGCATCCATCCACGCGGCTGGCCCTGCAGTTGCTGGAGCGCCTGTTGCAACCCGGACAGGACGTGCTGGATGTGGGCACAGGTTCCGGGATTTTGAGCATTGCCGCGCTCAAACTGGGCGCTTCGCACGTGCTGGCCACCGATATCGATGCGGATGCGGTGGCGGCTACGATGGACAATGCCCGGCGCAACAGCGTTCAGGCAGATTTGACGACCCTGGTGGGATCATTGCCCCCACCGCGACGCTATCCCCTGGTTTGCGCCAATATCCTGGCTGATGTGATTGCTGATCTGCTGCTGCATGAGGAACTATCTGCCTACGTGGCAGATGACGGTGTGTTGATCCTGTCGGGCATCATTGAGCAGCGGCGGCATGTGGTCGATCTGGCGCTGGCTGCCCGCCATATGCGTGTTATCGACACGGTTTATGAGGGCGAGTGGCTGGCGTTGGCAGCACGTCATCAATCCCGGGAGGGAGCTTGATGCAGCGTTTTTTCGTGCCGCCCGAGGCCATTCATGGCGAGCAAGTGCAATTCAGCCCTGCTCAGGCCCGCCAGATGCGGCAGGTGCTGCGTTTGCGGCCCGGCGCTGATGTGCTGGTGCTGGATAACAGCGGAGCCTGTTATCGTGTACAGTTACGACACATCGCCAGGGAAACGGCCAGCGGCGTGATCGTCAGTCGCCGTCAGGCCGATGGCGAACCGGCTGGCGATCTGATCCTGCATCTGGCGTTGATCCGGGGCGAGCGTTTTGAATGGTTGCTGCAAAAGGGCGTGGAACTGGGCGTCACTCACTTTCGCCCCATGCGCACCCAACGCACGGTGCGGGATGCGCCTGGCGCACAGAAATGGCAGCGCTGGCAACGCATCATTCAGGAGGCCGCGGAGCAGAGCCAGCGCGGGCGCCTGCCTCAATTGCTGCCTCCCTGCTCGTTTGCCGAAGCCCTGGCCGCTGCCCGCGGCATGGCGCTGATGCCCGTGGTGGCGGCGCAGCAACCGCTGAGCGCCGTGTTGCGCAATGTGCGCTGGCCGGTTACACTGTATGTCGGTCCTGAAGGTGGATTTGCGGAGGCCGAAGTCGAGCAGGCCGCCCGGGCCGGCGTGCATCTGGTGGGACTGGGTGCACGCGTTTTGCGTAGCGAGACCGCAGCCCTGGTGTTGACCACCCTCACCATGCAGGCCCTGGGTGAGTTCACGCGTTTGCACGACGATGACTCGCTCCCCCTCAGGTAACTTTTATCGCCTTGATCGCGTCCAATAGGGCAGACCCCGACATTTTAAGACATTTATGGAGACTCAAATGACAGTCGAAAACGTGATTATCATTGGAAGTGGTCCCGCCGGATTTACGGCTGGACTTTACACCTCCCGTGCCCAACTCAAACCCCTCCTGATCACCGGTAACGAAATCGGAGGACAGGTTGCTCTCACATACGAGATTGAAAACTATCCGGGTTTTCCCGAAGGCTTACCTGGCCCCGAACTGGTGGAAAAGTTCCAGGCTCAGGCGGAACGCTTCGGTACCCGTATTGAATACGATTATGTAACCGAAGTGGATTTCCAGCAGCATCCGTTTGTGGTACGCACGCAGTCCGGCCAGGAATACCAGGCCAAAAGCGTCATCGTCTCCACAGGCGCCACCCCGCGCAAGCTGCAGGTGCCCGGCGAAGCCGAGCTGACCGGTCGTGGGGTGAGCTATTGCGCCACCTGTGATGGCTTTTTCTTCCGCGACAAAAATGTCGTGGTCATCGGCGGCGGCGACAGCGCCCTCGAGGAGGGCCTGTTTCTCACCCGCTTCGCCAGCAAAGTGACGGTCATCCATCGCCGCGATGAATTGCGCGCCAGCAAGATCCTGCAAAAGCGGGCGTTTGCCAATGAGAAGATGCAATTCATCTGGGATTCCGTTGTGACCGGCATCAATGCCGGCGACAATGACGCTGTGGCTTCGGTCACCCTGAAAAACGTAAAAACAGAAGAGGAATACGAGTTCCCTACCGAGGGCGTGTTTATCTTCATTGGCCACAAACCGAATGGCGAGATCTTCGAAGGTCAACTGGCGATGAAGTACGGCTATGTGCTGACGGATCGCAACATGCACACCAGCGTTCCCGGCGTGTTCGCTGCCGGAGAGATTCAGGATAATCATTTCCGGCAGGTAGCGACCAGCGTGGGGCAGGGCACCCAGGCGGCGATGGAGGCCGAGCGGTTCCTGGCCGAGCTGGAAGACAAGGGCTACGAAAAGGTGAAGGCGGAGCTACTGGACAGCGAAGCCGTACCGGCCTGAGCCACTTCCCGTGAAAACGAACAAACACCCCGTCGTTTGATGGGGTGTTTGCTTTTGTGCTACACTGCTATCATAGCTTGCCAATCCCGCGCCAGCTGTTTTCAGGATACCGAATATGCCATTTGTAGATGCCTGCAATCAACGTTTACATTATAGCGCGCACCGCCAGGATCTGGCCGCGCAACGCTTAGCGCTTGTGCTGGTGCATGGCGCCGGTGGCACGCTGTATCATTGGCCATCGCATTTGCGACGCCTCCCGGATCACGATGTGTATGCCCTGGATTTGCCGGGGCATGGGCGTTCGCAGGGGCCGGGCCGTGATGATGTCGGCGCATATGCCGACTGTGTGCACGCCTGGGCCGACGCTGTGGGCCTGGATCATTTTGTGCTGGCGGGCCACTCCATGGGCGGGGCCATCGCCCAGACCTTTGCCCTGCGTTATCCACGACGGCTGGCCGGCCTGATCCTGGTGGGTACCGGCGCCCGGCTGCGTGTGCATCCCGCCATTCTACAGCGCATCCGTACCGATAAAGAGGGCGTGGCCGCCACGCTGGTTGAGTGGGTGCATGGCGCCCACGCCAGCGCCGCCCAGAAAAGGCAGTATCTGCGCTACATATTGGCCGTGGATACGGAGGTGATGCTGGGCGACTGGCAGGCCTGCGATCGGTTCGACATCATGGGCCAGCTCGAGCAGATCACCGTCCCCACCCTGATTCTGGTAGGTTCGCAGGACCAGATGACCCCGGTGAAGTACGGCCGCTATCTGGCCGAACACATTCCCGATGCTGATCTGACCTTGATCGAGGGGGCCGGGCACATGATGATGCTGGAGCAGCCAGTGATCGTAGCTTCAGCCATCAGCGGTTTTCTGGATCGGCTGCGAGCTGCTGCATGATGGCTTAGTCGCTCAATAATTTCAGCAACAACTCGCGGGCACGGCGGGCGGCCCTGCCACGATGGCTGATGGCATGTTTTTCGTGGGGGCTGAGTTCGGCGTAGGTGCGTTCGTATTCGGGTACCCAGAAGACTGGATCATATCCAAAACCGCCGCTGCCCCGCGGTTCATTGAGGATAATGCCCCTGCTGCTACCCGACGTGGTCCATACCCGGCCGTCTGGGGTGGCTAGGGCCACAACGCAGCGAAAAACAGCAGTACGTTTTTCGGGGGGCACGTCCTTGAGTTTTTGCAGCAGGATGGCCGTGCGATCGGCATCGCTGGCGTGCGGGCCGGCATGGCGGGCTGAATTCACCCCCGGCCAGCCGTCCAGTGCCTCGACCTCCAGACCGCTATCGTCGGCCCAGGTCCACAGGCCGCTGTGGCGGGCATAGGCGCTGGCCTTGAGAATGGCGTTTTCGGCAAAGGTGCTGCCGCTTTCCTCCACCTCCAGATCAATACCCTCGGCGTCGAGCCAGGTGATCTGTATGGGGAGATCGGCCAGCAGGCTTTCGTATTCGCGTACTTTTCCGGGATTGTGGGTGGCAATGAGGAGTTTGTCGGGGGGATGAGTTGGCATGGGCAGGGGGGGGGAGAAGATGGGGTAAGGATGTTGCTTCCAGGCGCTGTAAAGGGTAACATAGGACTGCCGCTGTTACAATACGATTCCCCCTCACGTTTTGCCTGCTCCCACCATGTCCAATTTGCATCCCTTACGTATTTTTTGCGGTTCCGCGCATCCCGAGCTGGCTGTTGCCATCGTGCAGGAACTGAATCGGCCGCTGGGGCGTTGCACCACCACGCGCCTGCCCGATTCGGAGATCCATGTCATGATTGATGAATTGGTGCGCGGGGACGATGTTTTTATCATCCAACCCTGTTCCGAGCCGGTCAACGATCATCTGATGGAGCTGTTGCTCTATGTTGACGCGTTCCGTCGTGCTTCAGCGCACGCCATCAATGTGGTGATGCCTTATTTCCCCTATGCCCGCCAGGAGCGCATGGCCCGCGGCCGCGAGGCCATTAGCGCCAAGGTGGTAGCCACCATGTTGGAAACCATGGGCGTCTCGCGGGTGATCTATGTCGACATCCACGCCGAAGCCACCCAGGGTTTCTTCAATATCCCTGTGGATCCACTGTCGGCGATGATCGTATTTGCCGAGTATTTTCGTAAACTCAAATTACCCGATCCGGTGGTGGTAGCGCCCGACGTGGGCCGTGCCAAACTGGCCGGGCGTTTTGCCAGCCTGCTGAATCTGCCGCTGGTGATGATGCACAAGCGGCGCATGAGTGTGGATCGAGTGGAAACAGTGGCCGTGGTGGGCGATATCGAGGGCAAGACACCCATCGTTTTCGATGATATCATTGCCGGCGGCAGTATCCTCACCCAGGTGGAAGGACTGGTGGCCGAGGGAGCCCGTCCCGAAGTCTATCTGGCCATCACCCATCCGGTGTTGCTGCCTACGGTGTTCAAACGCCTGGACGCCCCCCATATCAAACAACTGGTGGTGGCCAACACCATACCCATACCCGTCGAAAAACGCCACCCCAAGATCAAGGTACTGTCGTTGGCGCCCCTGCTGGCTGAAGCAATCGAGCGCATCCACAGTGGCGAATCGATGGGACCTCTGTTAAAACATCTTGGTTAAGGAGAATCAACCATGTTACGACGTGACCGTCGTTCTGATCCGGATCAAATTCAGTTAACCGTTGGCCCGCAGGTGACGCTGCGGGGAGAGGTGAAGTGCGAGGGCTCGGTACGCATCGATGGCGTGCTCGAGGATAGTCGCCTGGAAACCCTGGGCAATGTGCTCATCACCGCCGATGCCCGTGTCATGGCCGATATCAAGGCCGATACGGTGTCGATTGCCGGCGCTTTCAAGGGCAATATCGATGCCCAACGTCTGGAGCTGCTCGACGGGGGGCGTGTGTGGGGGCGCGTGCGCGTGCAGTCGTTGTATCTGGCGGAAGGGGCCACCCTACAGGCGGAGCTTATTATGATGGACGACGATGTAGAAAATCCCTTTACCCCCGCGGCTGAGCCTGCGGACGACAACCCGGCAGATGAGTGAGATGATGAGGGATAGACGGCCCTTATTTCAGCGCCAGTTCGATGGCCTGGGCGAGCGAGCGTGCTTCAAGGATGGTCATGTCAGGCGGATGCTCGACAGGGCGTTTGCCCACGCGACGGGGGATGATGGCAGAGGAGAACCCCAGCTTGCGCGCTTCGCTCAGACGGCGGCTCAGATGACTCACTGAGCGCAGCTCGCCGCTCAGCCCCACCTCGCCCAGGAAGACCATATCGGCTGCCACGGGGCGGTTGCGAACGCTGGAGGTGATGGCGATGGCAATGGCCAGATCGCTGGCGGGTTCGCTGATCTTCAGGCCGCCTACCACGTTGACAAAGAT
>JAJRXO010000210.1 GCA_024276255.1 Chloroflexota bacterium
CAAAAGCACTCCACGTGTGGTGAGCGGCGATCGCATCGACGAGATGAAACAGGTATGGATACAGGCATGCAGTCGTTTTGACGAAGCTGAGGCAGAGAGCACCATGGCCCAGGCTGCGGCGGAATTTCCGCTGGAGACCGTGGTCGACCGCATCCTGGCGCCGGCGCTGGCGCAAATCGGAGAAGAATGGCACAGCAATCATCTCAGCGTACAGCAGGAGCATTTCGCTTCTGCCCTAGCCGAACGCCGTCTGCATGCCTTTCTGGCCAGCACCCCTCTGCCGATACGACAGCAACCCATCATCGTGGGCTGTCCCCAGGGTGAGTTTCACACCTTCAGCGCCCTGGCGCTCACCCTGCTGTTGCGCCGACGCGGCTGGCCGGTCATCTACCTGGGCGCCAACGTCCCGGTAGCCCATTTCGAGCAGACCGTTGGCCGCTGCAAGGCCCAGCTTGTCGTGCTCAGCGCCCAACGTCTGAGCACGGCTGCCGTCCTCAACGACATCAGTCGTCTGCTGCCAGAGCAGCATGCGGTTTTGGCTTTTGGCGGCGGCGCTTTTGTACGCACGCCCGACCTGTATAAACGGATCGGGGGCATATATCTGGGCGATGATTTTCAAAGCAGCATGGAGACGCTGGAATCGTGGCTGACTCACCCTGTGCCCTCGCCGACACCGCCGGCCATCTCCCCCGGCAATGCCGTCGCCCTCAAGGCCTTTCAGGATCATTGGCCCGCCATTCTTAGCGAGCTGCGCATGACGCCGGGGCTGCCGGCGCTGGCCGACAGCCCCAATGGGGCCGACACGGTATTCGGCTATCTGGCAAACGACATCATCGCGGCCCTCAACCTCAACGATATCAACCTGGCGGCCACGAACCTTCCCTGGCTGCTGCAATTACTGCGTCATCGCAACATCCCTCTGCAGGCGCTGGCCGACCTGCTGCAAGCCATGCAGCAGGCGGCTTCCCGGCACATCGATCATACGACCACCCTGATCAGCGACTGGCTGCAGCGTTTGTGGATGCAGTATACACCACGACAAGGCACATAACATGAAGATCATCATCACCGGCGGCAGCGGACTGATCGGCCGCCATCTCGCACCCCGATTGCTAAACGATGGCCATGAGGTCATCATCTTCAGCCGCCGCCCCGCGGCCCGCGGCCAGGGCTGGCCGGCGGACATTCAGTTCCAGGCCTGGGATCCGGACCAGCCAGAGGGCTGGGCCCATCAGGTAGATGGCGTTGATGCCGTCATTAACCTGGCGGGCGAAAGCATTGCCGGAACGGGGCTTGTGCCCGCGCGCTGGACCGAGGCCCGCAAGCAACGCATTGTCGACAGCCGGGTGCGAAGCGGTCAGGCGCTGGTGCAGGCCATCACCGCTGCTGCTCGCAAGCCTGCTGTGCTGATCCAGGCCTCGGCCGTGGGCTATTACGGACAGGCCACCGGCGATGCTGAACTCAGTGAAGACAGTCCGGCCGGAGACGATTTTCTGGGTCGAACCTGCCAGCTCTGGGAAGCATCCACTGCCGACGTCGAGGCGATGGGCGTGCGGCGGCCCGTTATCCGCACCGGCGTTGTGTTCAGCAAGGAGGGGGGCAGCCTGCCCCTCATGGTCTTGCCCTTTCGCCTTTTTATCGGCGGTCGCCTGGGGGATGGCCGACAGTGGCTGCCGTGGATTCATATCGAGGATGAGGTCAACGCCATCCGCTTCTTGTTGCAAAACGAAGAAGCCACCGGCCCGTTCAATCTCACGGCCCCGACTCCCATCACCAACAGGGAGCTCAGCGCCCTGATCGGTCGCATCCTGCACCGGCCGTCGTTCTTCCCCGTTCCTGAGCTCGCCCTGCGCCTGTTACTGGGAGAAATCGCCACCCTGGTCGTGGACGGACAACGGGCTCTGCCCACCCGATTGCTGGCCCTGGGCTTTACCTTCAAATATCCCGACCCCTACTACGCCCTGCGCGACCTGCTTCGTAAATAAGCCTCTCGCAAAGGCGCAAAGCCGCCTAGGAAAAATAGAAAAAAAATCCTTTGCGCTCTTGGCGTCTTGGCGAGAGATTTTCATCCGTTTTGGCGTGCAGCTTGCGCACCGTAGGTCTGCTCCGTAAATAGTCGATAATCCTCAGTCCAGGGTCTTTAGTCCGACATCAGCGCGCAAGGCGCCCGGCTGATAGACATCCCACGCCGACACGGCCGGAAGAAGATAAAATCAGCATGATCTGCGAAAATCTGCATGCATCAGCGTTATCTGCGCCCCAATTTTCGTCGGCATGTGGTGCGCAAGTGCTCATGGCGACCTGCTCAACACATGAAAAAAAGGCGGGACCGGAGCATTGCCGGTCCCGCCCTGTTGAGAAGGAGGCTACCATGAAGGAGCCGAAGCAGAGAGCAGGTTAGCTCGCTTTAACAGCGATGCGTTTGGGTTTCACTTCCTCGACCTTGGGCACATTCAGCGTCAGTACGCCATCATCGTAAGTGGCCTCGATGGCATTGGCATCCACCGGCGTGGGCAGCGTGATGCTGCGCTGGAATGCACCATAGCGGCGTTCGCGTAAATGCCATTGCGCGTCTTCGAATTCCTTGTTCTCCTTGATCTCGCCCTTGATCGTCAACACGTTATCGGTGAGGGTGATCTCCAGATCATCAGGATTGATGCCGGGAATCGAAGCCTTGACGATGAAGGCGTCGTCTTTCTCGGCCACATCCAGGGCCAGTGCCCAGGCAGCAGGCTGCTCCCAGTAACCACGATTGTCGACCATCTCGTCAAACAGACGATCCATGGCATTGCGCCACGCAGCCATTTCGCGGAAGATGGGATCACGGCGAATCATCATACGCATATCATTAACCTCCAATAGGTGTGGAACAGGTGAAATTCAATATTCGACGCTTTTATTGAATCGCCTTTTCATTTCATTTGTATTGGAGTAACGTTAGCAATGCGTTAGAGTCGACATCCCC
>JAJRXO010000211.1 GCA_024276255.1 Chloroflexota bacterium
CCCAGGGCCAGCGCCGTACTTTGCACAGCCATCACCCATTCCAGGTGCTGCCGCTGCGCATCCTCATACACATCCATGTCCTGCATGCTCAGACAACCCACCACCAGCGCCCCAGCGCTGCTGATACGAGCCGCAGACCTGCCGGCTCGTCTTGCCGCCTGTGCTGCCTCCACCCCATCAGCCAGCAGTTCCTGTTTCCAACGTCGGGCCATGGCCTCTGCCAGCGCCTGCCTGCGCTGCGAATCCCGCACCACAGCAAAACGCCACGGCTGGCGATTGTGCGCACTCGGCGCCCAGATCGCTGCTGTCAATACCTGCTCCAGCAACGCCAGCGGCACGGGGCGCGGCGCATAATGCCGGATCGAGCGTCGTCCGAATAACGTCTGCCAGAATACATCGTCGTACAAATCATTCATACCTGCATTATAGCCTGAAACCGGCAGCAGCGGGGAATCGCTCAACGTCCCGCCATTGACACCTGCCCCCCCATCGGGTACCATAACCACCAGGACATCCATCCTGCACGTTCGAACTGCTCTCCCCATAACTCACGGCCAAACACTATGTGCGGAAGATTCACCCTCGCCGCCGATCCAGACACACTGGCAACCCTGTTCGAGCTCGACACAGTGCCCGAACTGCGTCCGCGCTACAATATCGCGCCCACGCAGCCAGTGGCCGCTGTCCTCCTCGATGCCGAGCGCCAACGACGCCAATTCACATTCCTCACCTGGGGACTCATTCCCTCCTGGGCCAAAGATATCAAAATCGGTGCCCGCATGATCAACGCCCGCAGCGAAACCGTGGCCGAAAAGCCTGCCTACCGCTCGGCTTTCAAATACCGTCGCTGTCTCATCCCGGCCAGTGGCTTTTACGAATGGCAGCGCCGCCGTGGCGGCAAACAACCCTACTACATCGCCCTGCACGATCACCAACCCTTTGCCATTGCCGGTCTGTGGGAGCGTTGGCAAAGCCCCGACGGCAGCGTCATTGAATCATGCACCTTGCTCACGACCACCCCCAACGAGCTCATACGCCCCCTGCACAACCGTATGCCCGTCATTCTGCCGCCCGTTGTCTTTCAGGAGTGGCTTTCACCGCGTACGCCAGCCACCCGGCTGCAGCCCCTGCTACGCCCGTACCCCGCCGACGCCATGATCGCCTATCCGGTCAGCACCCGCGTCAACAGCCCCGCCTATGACGCCCCTGACTGTATCGAGCCCCTGCCCTCTCTTCTATCCTGACAACATCTCCTCCCTGTGCTATACTCTCCCCCACCACCATTTACCGGAGAATTCAAATTATGAGCATTAGCCCTGATTTACTGGAAAAACTGCGCTGTCCTGTCTGTGTACAGGAATCTGATGAACAAAGCCGCTTGCAGCTCGTCAACGAAGTCTGGCTTGTGTGCCAGCACTGCAATCGCAAATACCCCATCCGCGACGACATCCCCATCATGCTGATCGACGAGGGCACGCGTTGGCAGGAGACCCCCGTCGACGAACTGCCCGCAACCCCGCCTGAACCCGCCGTCTGATCATCTGATCAAAAGCTTCCAGGTCTCGAGTATCTGGAAGCTTTTTTTATTTGATTTCAAAGCGGTCGAAATCGTTGGCCACAACCGTGTTGGGAAAAATCGCCTGCGCCTCGGCCTGAACCGCGCGGGCATCATAGCGCCGTGAAAGATGGGTCAAGATCAGTCGTTCCACACCCGCCCGCTGTGCCAGTTGCGCCGCCTGCGCCGCTGTCAGATGCCCAAACTGCCGCGCCATCTCGCGATCCTCCTCCAGATACGTGGCCTCCACCACCAGGGCATTGGCTCCCTGCACCCATGGCAACAAACGCCGCGTGCGCCCCAGATCGCCGATGAAAACCAGTCGCCTGGCCGGTTTGGGTGGGCCCAGTACATCTTCAGGGGTTATAACACGGCCATCCGCCAGTGTTATAGATTGACCCGCCACTAGCAACCTGCGTTCAGGACCCTCCGGCACGGCCAAGGCCCTGGCTTTCTCCACCAGAAACACCCGTTTCGGCTTTTCGGAGAAAACAAAACCAAAGCAATCCGGGCCCCGATGTTCCACCGCAAAAGCCAGCACCTGCAGGTGGTTGTCCTCAAAGATCACACCCTCCTGCAACGTGTGCATCACAATGCCCGGCGGTAGATTGCCCTCGCCGAATACCACATCGAACAAACGCTGCACCCGATCGCGAGCAGAAGCCCCGGCATAGATATCCATCGCCTCCATCATGCCCCAGCGAGCGATGGTCGATACCAGCCCTGCCAGCCCCAAAATGTGATCCAGATGGCCGTGCGTAATCAGGATTTTATTTAGCCGCCGAAAGCCAAGGCCCGAGCGTAACAACTGTCGCTGTGTCCCCTCGCCGCAATCCACCATAAAACGATGATTGCGATAATGCACCAGGGCACTCGACAAACTGCGATGCACCGATGGCGCCGAGGCCGATGTGCCCAAAAAAGTTAATTCAAACATAAATCATTCCTGTATCTGATGCTGCTGGAGTTCGGCACGGGGAGACGCCCACCGGATAATGAATCCGCCCACCAGCAGGAGAGCCAGCAATGCCCCACCCTTCGCCAGTGTGCTGGCCGTCATCAGGCTGATCACGCCGAACAGCGCGCAAAACGCGCCATAGCCTAACACGATCTGGCGTTCGCTGAAACCCTTGGCCTGCAACCGATAGTGCAGATGATTGCGGTCACCCTGGCCCAACGGCCGACCATGTCGCCAGCGCCACCAGATCAGCCAGGCTACATCCAGCACAGGCAGACCCATCACCAGCAACACGGTAGCCACACGAGCGCCAGCAATCAGGCCCAGGGCTGCCAGCACGTAACCCAGAAAATAGGCCCCCACCGAGCCCATGAACACACGAGCCGGAGGAAAATTGAACAGCAAGAAACCCAGGGCGCTGCCCAGCAGGGCCAGCGCCAACAAGGCCACACTTTGCTGACCCGTGCGCAGCATGTGGATGGCCAGTACCAGGGCCACGATGACGGCCACGGTTGTGGCCAGTCCGTCGATGCCATCCAGCCAGTTAATGGTGTTCATGGCGCCCATGAACCAGAAAATGGTCAGGAGCCAGATCAACAGCGGGGGGAAAATGATGGGGTTGGGGCCAAAGGGATTATTGATCCGTTCGATAAAGATGATGAACACGATACTGATGACGCCAGCCGCAAACTGCGCCGCATACTGCGGCCAGGGCCCGAATTCAAAACGATCATCCAGCAGTCCAAACCCGGCCACAAAACTGCTACCCACCAGCAGCCCCAGCCAGCGCTGAGCTTCTTTGGGATCCGCGGTCGCCGGCAGCCAGGTCGTTGGCAGCAACCGCATCAGCAATATGGCCCCGACAAAGCCACCGAATAGAGCCACGCCACCAATACGGGGGATAATCGCCCGATGTTGGCGGCGCCCACCGGGCCTGTCCACCAGACCCCAGCGTCGCCCCAGGCGGATACTGACAGGGCTCAGGATCAGCGCCAGGCCAAAGGCAATGGCTGGGATTAGAATCAAGCCGGGCATGGCTGGTTAGGGCGTGAGTCGCCCCAGAACACGCGGAAAGGCAATGGCCTCGCGCAGATGGCTGATACCCGTGATCCAGGCCACAGTGCGTTCCAGTCCCATTCCGAAACCACTGTGCGGCACCGAGCCGTAACGACGCAACTCGATATACCAGTCATAGGCCTCTTTGGGCAGCTTGTGTTTTTCGATGGCCGCCAGAAGCATCTCGGGATCACTCATACGCTCGCTACCACCGGTGATCTCGCCATAGCCTTCAGGCGCCAGCAAATCAGCGCTGCGACACACTTCCGGTCGTCCCGGCTCCGGCTCCATATAAAACGCCTTGCACACCGTGGGATAGTGGGTGACGAATACGGGCCGGTCGAACTGACTGGCCAGATACGTTTCATGAGGAGCGCCGAAATCATCGCCCCATTCGATGTCGGTCAGGGGCTCATTGTGGGGCGGCACAGTCACGCTGGCCTTCACCGCCGCATGGATCATCTCCACGGCCTCGTCATAACTGATGCGGGGAAACGGCGCTTTCACATTCTCCAGCTTGCTGGTATCGCGCTCCAGCGTCCGTAATTCCATCTCACATTTTTGCAGCGTGGTTTGCACCACATACGAAACAAACTGCTCTTCGATTTCCAGCAGATCTTCCAGCTTGCAGAAAGCGATCTCGGGCTCTACCATCCAGAATTCCTGCAAATGCCGCCGCGTTTTCGATTTTTCAGCGCGAAAAGTGGGGCC
>JAJRXO010000212.1 GCA_024276255.1 Chloroflexota bacterium
AGCTTCTTCCTTGACATGTGGGCCGGGAAACATGACAATGTCAGTTGTCAAGCCCTTCCCTGACCCGGACAAGCCGGAACCAAAAAGGCAAGGCCGGGAGATGGATAGAAGGGTAAACAAGTCTCCCGCCCCCTGTCTCCCGTCTCCTGTCTCCTGTCTCCTGTCTACCGTCTCCCGTCTCCCGCCTTCCCCTTGCTCCCTGCTTCCTGCTCCCTGCTCCCTACTCCCTGCTCCCTACTCCGCTCTAACGTAAGCCATGCCCCCGAACATCCTCCTCATTGTGCTCGACTGCGTTCGTTATGATGGCCTGAGCTGCCAGGGCAGTCCCCGGCCGACGACGCCCCACATCGATGCCTGGGCCGCGCAGAGCCGGCGATATCATCAGGCGCGGGCGGCCGCGGTGTGGACCCTGCCCAGCCATGCCAGCATGTTCACCGGTCTGCACCCGCGGCAGCACGGGGTCAACGTGGAGCAACGGCAATTGGCCCCCGGCATTCCCACCATGGCCGAGGTATTCAGCCAGTTGGGTTACCAGACGGCCGCATTTTCCACCAATGCCTGGGTGGGGCCGCACTTTGGGCTGCATCGGGGGTTTGAGGATTTTCTCGCCCTGTGGCGCATCTTCCCCGGCATGGGGCATCGGCCCTTTCCCTGGTGGGAGAAAGCGTTGCGCAAACGGGTGCTGGAGCGTCGCGACAAGGGTGCGGCCAAGCTCAATCGCCATGTGCGGCGATGGTGGCAACGGCGACGGGACGCCGGACGGCCATTTTTCATATTTGCGTTGTATCTCGATGCCCACCTCCCGTACCGCCCTCCGCCCGGCTTCGCCAGCCGCCTGCTCGATGCCGGTGAGCTGGCGCAGGCGCGGGCGGTCAATCAGGACGCCTGGGCCTACATGGCCGATCAGGTGTCGATGACGGCGGCGGATTTTGTCGCCTTGCGCGGCCTCTACGATGCCGAGATCCTGTATGTGGATCAGCAGGTAGGGCAGTTGCTGGCATTCTTGCGGGATGTAGGCGCGCTGGACGACACGATCGTCATTATTACCGCTGATCACGGCGAGAACATCGGGCATCATGATCTGATGGATCATCAGTACTGCGTTTATGACAGCCTGGCCCATGTGCCCCTGCTGATCTCACACCCCCGACTCTTTACCTCCGGCGATGATCACAGCGCAGTGCAGCATACCGACCTGTTCCCCACGCTTTTGCATGCTGCCGGCGTGCCTGACTTTCTGCCGTTGCCGGGTCGTTCTCTGCTGGCCGCTAACGGCGAGCGGCCGGCCATCGTCCAATACACGGCCCCGCATCGCCATCGCTTTGCCCGCCGCTATCCTCATTTCGACATGACTCGCAAGGGCTATGATCGCACTTTCGATGCCATCGTGCTGCAAGACTACAAGCTGATCCGCAGCAGCCGCGGCGAGCTCGAGCTCTATCATCTGCCATCGGATGCCCGGGAACAGCACAACGTGGCCATGCAGCATCCGCAGGTGGTGGC
>JAJRXO010000213.1 GCA_024276255.1 Chloroflexota bacterium
GCCTCGATGGCCTGATCAACAACGCCGGTATGGTGGTTTCGGGCCATTTCGAACATTTACAGCCCGGCGATATGGCGTACCAATTTGCCGTGAATTATTTCGGCGTCGTGTACTGCATCCAGGCGGCATTGCCATATCTCAAGCAGAGTCGAGGCGTGATCCTCAATGTATCGTCGGTAGCGGGGCTGATTGCTCCCCCCACCTCGACGGCTTACAGTGCCTCCAAAGCGGCGTTGAACGCCCTGGGTCGGGCGTTATGGGCCGAGCTGCGCCCCTATGGTGTGGATGTAATCACCGTCTGCCCCTATTTCACCAGCGGCGTGCAGTTGGGCGAAAAGGCCATCAAGCGCGGGGGAAGCGTGCACGCGGAGCGACAGGGGAAGACGCCAAAATCGCCCGGCACGCAGACTGCCGAGCAGGTGGCCGCGGCTATTGTGCGGGCGGTACGACGACGACGTCCCAGGTTCCTGGTTCTCAGCCCGGTAGGCCGCCTGATCTGGCGGCTGGACCGGCTGGCGCCCTGGCTGGTGGATGCGGTGCTGGCACGATGGATGCAACGACGATTGCGCGAGCCTGATTCGTAAATAAACCACAGATTACACAGATTGGCACAGATTTCTTTTTTTACATAGTCCTTAGTCTATAGTCCATAGTCCGAAGCCCTTTCTGGCGACGAGTAACTTACAACCTGTAACCTGCAACTTGTAACCTGTTTCCATCCTTATCGGTGTGTCGCCGCTTATGGTGGCTGTGCCGTCAACAGCATCGGCTGCCGCAGGTTGGCCTGGCGAGCCTTCACACATTCAACGACCAGTCATAGCTATCGTAAACAATGCGCACCTGCTGGCGGCGTGTTTCCAGCCAGCGACGCCGCGCATCCATTCGCGGCAGATGCTGGATGACGAAATCGAGCACAGCCTCGTTGTCGCCGAAATCGGCCCGGAACCACTTGAAAATCGGCGAGAGCCATACCCTGCCCTGTTCCGGAGCCGTGCGTACATTGCCATGTACAAACGACCGTGTGGCCTGATCGAGTTGGGCGGTCACCAGTTCGGCATCATAGGCGCGGATGGGGGGACAGGAACGACTGGCACAGTTGAGGGCAAAGTGCAGGCGAGGATCGACTTTGGTGATCACCCAGGCCATGCGCGGATCGTCGGCGCGAAAGTGGGGGCCGGGCAGAAATGGATGCCCGCGATTGCCGCGCAGAATGCCGTGCTCGATATCTTCCAGGCTCACCCGCTGACCGGCAATGCGGTAGGCAGCGCGACGGAAGAACAGCATGCCCAACGGCCCTTCAGTGACGCTGCGGCGCACGCCCAGGGCGATGACCGCGTCGAGGGTGAGCACGTTGTACAGATTGAGCCAGAAAGCCAGGCGGGCAGAGAGCGTGTGCAGGCGGCCGGGATCAAAGTATTGCAGCCGGGGCGTGCTCTCGTTGCGAAAGCGCTGATAGGCGGCGCTTTGAGCGATGGCGGCATAGTCCACGCTCGCCCCGTTGTTTCCCATCCCCTGGGCCATGAATTGCTGCATGGTCGCGCGCAGGTCGGCGGCCAGATCGGTGCCTGCGATGGCGGTGGCAGGCGCGGAGCTGTGGTTCAGTTCCGGCCGACCGGCGCCGGCCAGAACATCGAGCAATTGTTCGCGCAAACGGATAGCAAGCTGTTGTAAGGACATGATCGGACTCCACCTCTCTGA
>JAJRXO010000214.1 GCA_024276255.1 Chloroflexota bacterium
AATTGCTCTTAGCCTTGCCGCTGTTTGTGTTTGGGGTTGGTGCAAATGACGCGCACGACGCCCCGGCGGCGAATGATTTTACAGTTGTCACACATTTTTTTAACAGAAGGACGTACCTTCATCGTGAACCTCCGTGCGGTAGCAGCCTTGGGACCGTGCCGCTGTTTAGAGTGTTGTGAGAATGAGTGCGTTGTCGTTGCTGATGGCAATGGTATGTTCGAAATGAGCGCTGAGACTTCCATCCGCAGTTCGTACTGTCCAGCCATCGTCATCGGTTCGGGTCAGCCAGCCGCCAGCCGTGATCATGGGCTCAAGGGCGATGGTCAGGCCCGGACGCAGACGGATGCCAGTGCCAGGTTCGCCATAGTTGAGCACCTGGGGCGGCTCGTGCATGGTGCGGCCGACGCCGTGGCCGGTGTATTCGCGTACGACAGCGAAGCCACGCGATTCGGCATAGTGCTGCACGGCGGCGGAGATGTCGCCCAGCCGGTTGCCGGCGCGGGCCTGGGCAATGCCGGCCCACAGGGCGCCCTCGGTGGCGGCCAGCAGGGCCTGAGCCTGGGGCGAAATCCGGCCCACGGCATAGGTCCAGGCGGAATCGCCAACCCAGCCTTTGAGGGTGGCCCCAACATCAATACTGATGATGTCGCCTTCCTGCAGGATAACCTGCGGACCGGGAATGCCGTGCACGATCTCGTCGTTGATCGAGGTGCAGATCGAAGCCGGGTAACCATGGTAGCCCAAAAAGGTGGGCTCGGCGCCATGGCTGCGGATGATGTCTTCGGCGATCGCGTCCAGCTCAGCGGTGGAGATGCCTGGCCGCACATGCTTGCGCATGGCTTCGTGCACCCTGGCCACAACCTGACCGGCAGCATGCATGGCCTTGATCTCGCGGTCGTCGTGCAGGGTAATGCCCGGCGATCGCTTGCGGGACGCAAATGGACGTATCATGTTGCAAATGAACTATCGGATAAAGCCTTCGTAGTGGCGCATCAATAACTGCGCTTCCAGCTGCTTCATGGTGTCGAGCACAACGCCCACCACAATCAGCAAGCCGGAGCTGGTGATCAACAGGCTGGACGTACCCAGGCCGGGCTGATTCATGATCAGACCTACCAGCCAGGGTAGAATGGCCACAAAGCCCAGGAACAGAGCGCCTACAAAGGTAATGCGCACCAGCACACTATTCAGATACTGTTCGGTGCGCTTACCGGGCCGGATACCGGGGATGTAACCGCCCTGCCGCTGCAGGGTTTCGGGCAGATTCTGCTGCCGGAACACCACATCGGTATAGAAGAAGGTGAACGCCACCACAAGGAAGAAGTATAACAGCCAATACAGGGTACTGCCAACACTGAGGTTGGTTGTGATCCACGTACCCATGGTGGCTATCCAGGCGGTGGAGCTCAGGGCCAGGTACGAAGCCAGCGTGCTGGGGAAGATAAGCAGACTGCTGGCAAAGATCAGTGGAATCATGCCGGCGCTGTTCACACGGATAGGCACATGCGTGCTCTGTCCGCCCACCATCATCAACCGATTACCGCGCATGGTGCGTACGCGCTTGCCATAGCGCACGGGAATACGTCGCTGGCCCTCCTGAACATACACAATGAGGGCAATGGTGAGGATGGTGATGGCCGAGAAAATGAGTACCAACACCACGCCATTGGTGGATGACATCAGGCCGTTGATGCGCGGCCACATGCGGCTGACAATGCCCCCGAAGATAATCAGAGAGACGCCGTTGCCAATGCCTTCCTCGGTCATCAGGTTGCCCAGCCAGAGGGCGATGTAACTACCGGCCAGCATCGAGAGCACCACCGTAAAGGTGAGCAGGGGATTCACGGAGAAGCCGAATTCAGGCAGCACGGGAGCGCCCAGCTGACCGCTCGACATGAGCGCGGCCTGGCCGTAGCCCTGCAGGATGGCCAGGGGGATGGTGAGATAGTTGGTGTATTGATTGATCTTCTGTCGGCCTGCATCTCCGTCTTTGGCGATTTCTTCCAGTTTGGGAACGATGGGGATGAGCAGCTGCAGGATAATGGAAGCGGTAATGTATGGGTAAACCCCCAACGCCATCACGGAAAATCGCGACAAAGCGCCGCCGCTCAGCAGGTCGAACAGATTGGCCAGATCGTTATTAAAAATGTTGGCCAGAGCCGCCCGATCGACGCCCGGAACAGGCACTTGCGCCATCAGGCGATAGAGGAGCAGAATCCCCAGCGTTATTAGCAGTTTGCGCCGGAGTTCGGGTAAACGGAAAGCGCTTCGTAAGGCATTCAGCATAACAGTTCGTCTCCAGAATTTGGATGAAAGCGTTACTGTCGTTAGCGTTTCAGGGGGAGGATTTCAACAGAGCCGCCGGCGGCTTCGATCTTGCTGCGGGCGCTGGCAGAAACACGATGCGCCTGCACATGCACGGCCGTATCGATATCGCCGCTTCCCAGGATGACCACGGGGCGATTGGGGCGTACCAGACCGGCCTCGGCCAGAATGGCGGGCGTGATCTTCACGTCGGCCGCGAAAATCGTCAGGTCCTGCACGTTGACCGGTTGATACTCAATCCGGTTACGATTGGTAAAGCCGCGGATATAGGGCAGACGCCGCACGAGGGGCAGCTGACCACCTTCGAAATAGGGGCCCTTGCCGCCGCCGGAGCGTTTGTTCTGGCCTTTGGCCCCGCGACCGGCGGTTTTACCCTGCCCGGCGGAGATGCCGCGGCCCACGCGTTTGCGCTTGCGGGTGGAACCCGGGGGGGGGTTGCAGTTGGTGTAATTTCATGCTGCTTGCTCCTGAACCGTCACCAGATGCCGCACTTTATTGATCATGCCGCGGATGACGGGGTTATCTTCATGAACGACCACATCGCCCAGTCGGCTCAGGCCCAGGGCCCGCAAGGTGCCGCGCTGGCGCTGATTGTAGCCGATAGCGCTTTTGGTGTAGGTGACCACTAACTGGTTCTTTTTCGTCTTCTTAGCCATGTGCTATCGCTCCAGATGGTCCTGAATCCAGAAGGGCTGCACCTTGGCATCGGGCACGCCGCGCAGGCGGGCCACATCGGCGGGAGAGCGCAGATCGCCCAGTGCCTGGAACGTGGCCTTGACCACGTTGAGGATGTTGGCGCTGCCCATCGATTTGGTGAGAATATCCTTGATCCCCGCCAGTTCGACAACCGCGCGCACGCCACCGCCGGCGATGACGCCGGTACCGGGCGAAGCCGGCCGCAACAGCACCTTGGCGGCGCTGAAGCGCGAGATGATTTCATGCGGGATGGTCGTGCCGACCATGGGCACGGTGATCAGGTTCTTGCGCGCCTGATCGGAGCCTTTGCGGATTGCCTCGCGTACTTCGTTGGCCTTGCCAACGCCGACGCCAACCTGACCTTTGCCATCGCCCACGACGACGACGGCGCGGAAAGCAAAGCGGCGACCGCCCTTTACTACCTTGGCAGTACGGGCCAGGTGAACAACGCGTTCTTCGAATTCGTCAGAGGTATCGCGGGAACGTCTGCGATCGTGTCTATCAGCCATGCAATTTACTCCTGCTGCTTAAGCAGTCATCGGCGGGGTTAGAATTTGAGGCCGGCCGAACGAACTGCTTCGGCCAGAGCCTTGACGCGGCCGTGGTAGGGGAAGCCGCCGCGATCGAATACAAGGGTACTGATGCCAGCCTCGCGGGCGCGTTGACCCAGCAACTCACCCACAGCTTTGGCAACCTCGGTTTTGTTTTTGCCGGCCACCTGCCCGGCCAGAACCGGCTCGACAGAGCTGGCAGCAACCAGGGTATGACCGGCGGTATCGTCGATAATTTGGGCATGAATGTGTCGCAGGCTGCGATACACAGCCAGGCGCGGGCGCTCGGGTGTGCCGCTGATGTGTTTGCGGACACGGGCGTGCCGACGCATGCGACCTAATGCTCGTGGATTTGTCCTTGCCATGTCAATCAACCGTTTTACTGAAAATGAATATGTTTGGATAAGTGAGATGCTGGAGAGCAGCGCTTATTTCTTGGCGCTCTTGCCGGCCTTCATGCGCACAATCTCGCCGCGGTAGCGAATGCCCTTGCCCTTGTAAGGCTCGGGGGGGCGCAGGGCCCGGATCTTGGCGGCGACTTCGCCGACCACTTCTTTGTCAATACCGCTGATCGAAAATGCGCGGCCACCCTTTTCCACCTCGAAGGTGATGTCTTGGGGCGGGTCGATGATCACCGGGTGCGAAAAGCCCAGGCTGAGATCCAACGATTGGCCCTGCATGACTGCACGATAGCCCACGCCGATCAATTCCAGCTCCTTGCGGAACCCTTCGGACACGCCGGTGACCATGTTATGTAACAGGGCGCGGGTGAGGCCATGCAGGGCCTTGTGTCGGTTGCTATCGCTGGGGCGATCGATGATCACCCGGCCATCGCTGATTTCAAAGCTCATATCGGCATCAAAGCGCCGGCTGAGGCTGCCTTTGGGACCTTTGACGGTGACGGTATTATCTTTGGCCACCTCAATGGTGACCCCTTGGGGGATGTTAACGGGTGTGCGTCCGATACGCGACATGAATTCATAACCTCCTGACCGCCATGAGGCGGGGTTGAGCTACCAGATGGTGCAGAGTACCTCACCACCCACGCCAGTGCGGCGCGCGTCGCGACCGGTCATCACGCCTTTTGGCGTCGACATGACGGTGATGCCCAGGCCGCTCTGCACCCAAGGAATATCCTTGCGCGAGCAATAGACGCGGCGACCGGGTTTGCTGACGCGCTCCAAACCGCTGATCACGGGTTTGTGGCGCTCGTCATATTTCAAGCGTAAGCGCAACGCAGGCTGCACTTTGGTTTCGATTACATCATACCCGCGAATGAATCCTTCTTCTTTGAGGATGCGGGCGATTTCCAGCTTGATTTTACTGCTGGGCATTACAACATGCTTATGCTGCGCCATTAAGGCGTTGCGGATGCGGGTCAGCATATCCGCAATAGGATCGGTCATCATGGGCGGAATCTCCTCTTTACCAGCTCGACTTCACAACGCCGGGCAGACGGCCGCGCAGGGCTTCATGACGGAAGCAAATACGGCATAGTTCAAAACGACGCATATAGCCACGGGGGCGACCACAGATCTTGCAGCGATTGCGTACGCGTACCTGGTACTTTCGGCGTTGTTCGCGAATGATTATACTTTTTTTGGCCATGGGTTCTAATGACTCCTGATGAGTTAGCGTTTGAAGGGCATTCCTAACAAACGGAGCAGCTCTCGACCTTCATCGTCGGTCTCAGCCGAGGTGACGATGGTGATGCCCATGCCACGTACTTTGTCGACCGTGTCATAATCGATTTCGGGAAAGACGAGCTGTTCGCGCAGGCCAAGGCTGTAGTTACCGCGGCCATCGAATGAATCGGGCGAAACGCCCTGAAAGTCACGGCGGCGGGGCAGGGCCACGTTGACCAGGCGATCGTAAAAGGCCCACATGCGTTCCCCGCGTAAGGTGACGCTTACGCCGATGGGGTTGCCTTCACGTAGTTTGAAGGAAGCAATCGATTTGCGGGCCCGCCGGATCACGGGCTTCTGGCCGGTGATGGTGGCCACGTCACGGGCGGCAGCTTCCAGTGATTTGGCGTTCTGCAGCGCTTCACCCAAACCGATATTTACTGTGATCTTCTTCAGGCGTGGCACCTGCATCACATTATCGTATTGGAAGCGCTCCATAAGCGCCGGTATGACTTCTTTTTGATAGCGTTCTTTCATACTAGACATACATAACTCCTCTCGCAGGAGGCCGGGCATCCTGCGCTGGACCGGGGTTTAGTCTTCGCGCGGGGAGACCAGTTTCACATTCGAGATATGAATGGGGCCTTCGCGTTCGATGATGCCAACCTGGGTGCGCACATCGCCGGTACGGCGCTGATGCTTTTTGATCAGGTTCACGCCGGCCACGACGACGTAGATTTTGTTGGCGTCGTAGCGGCCAAAGCGATCTTTTTTGCGGATGATCGATTGGACTTCGCCGCGCTCACCCTTGTAGTTTCCGGCAATCACTTCGACTAAATCACCCTTGCGGATGTTGACTTTCATTTTCATTACCTCTCTACAGCACTTCCGGCGCCAGACTGACGATTTTCATGAATCGGCGCTCACGTAATTCGCGGGCCACAGGGCCAAAGATGCGCGTGCCTTTGGGGTTCTTGTTGGCGTCGATAATGACGGCAGCGTTATCGTCAAAGCGAATGTAGCTGCCATCGGGGCGGCCGATCTCCTTGGCTGTGCGCACCACCACGGCACGTACCACTTCGCCTTTCTTGACGGAGCCGCCGGGGGATGCCTGTTTGACCGTAGCGACGATGATATCGCCCACCGAAGCATAGCGACGGGTGGAACCACCCAGAACGCGGATACACAACAGCTCTTTGGCGCCCGTGTTATCGGCAACATTTAAGCGACTTTCTTGCTGAATCATATTGCACCTCTAGGGACAGACGAGCTACTGGGCGCGACGGATGGTCTCGATGACCACCCAGCGCTTGTTTTTGCTCATGGGGCGCGTTTCACGAATGCGCACCACATCGCCTTCCTTGCAGGCGTTGTTTTCATCATGAGCGTGATACTTCTTGTGGGTGCGCACGATCTTGCCATACAGAGGATGACGATGTGCGCGTTCCACACGGACGACAACGGTTTTATCCATTTTATTGCTGACAACGGTACCGGTCAGCACTTTTCGTTGTTCTTGTGCCATTTTTATTCCATCTCCGCTGCCAACTGGCGTTCTCGTAAAATGGTTTTGATGCGAGCGATGTCGCGCTTGACAGCCGCGTAACGGTTGGTATCGCGCTGCTGGCCGATCGCCAGGTTAAAACGCAGGTTCATCAGCTCTTCGTAGGCTTCGTCCAGTTTGCTCAGCAGCTCGCCATCGGTCAGGTTTCGCAGTTCATTAGCTTTCATCAGCTACCCTCCTCCGAGCGGACGACGAATTGGGTGGCGATAGGCAACTTGTGGGCTGCCAGACGGAAGGCCTCTTCGGCTGCCTCGCGGGGTACGCCCGACATCTCGAACAGAATGCGCCCGGGCTTGACCACAGCCACATAGCGATCGACGGCGCCTTTACCACTACCCATGCGGGTCTCGGCCGCCCGTTTGGTCACAGGCTTGTCGGGGAAGACGCGAATCCACAATTTACCACCGCGGCGTACATAGCGCACAATGGCACGGCGGGCCGATTCGATCTGGCGACTGGACATCCAGCACGGCTCCAGGGCCTGCAAGGCATAGTCGCCAAAGGCAATGGTGTTGCCACGCCAGGCTTTTCCGCGCATGCGGCCACGATGTGTTTTTCGATACTTGACGCGTTTTGGCATCAACATAATGATTACCTCTTTCTTCGGCGCTGCTGCTTACGCAGTGGGCCGTTCTCCTGGTAAAATGTCGCCTTTATAAATCCAAACCTTAACGCCAATGACGCCATAGGTGGTTTTGGCAATCAGATCTGCATAATCAATATCAGCGCGCAGGGTGTGGCGGGGAATTCGCCCTTCGCGAATGAAGTCGACGCGGGCCATTTCCGATCCACCCAGGCGACCGCCCAGGCGAATCATGATGCCTTTGGCGCCAGCGCGCATGGTGCGTTGCGCCGCATAACGCATGGCACGTTTGTGCGCCACACGCCGTGCAAGCTGCTCGGCAATATTCTCAGCCACAAGCTGGGCATCCAGCTCCGGCTGTTTGATTTCTTCGATATCAACCTTGACGCGTTTGTCGGTCAACTGCTGCAAAGCAGACCGCAATTCCTTTACATGAGCGCCTTTGCGGCCGATGATGATGCCGGGTTTGGCGGCATAGATTTTAAGATGTACTTGCTTGGGGGCTCGCTCGATTTCAATTTTCGAAATACCGGCGCGATCCACCTTCTCCTGCACCAGTTGCCGGATCTTACGATCTTCTTCCAGCAATCGGGTGTAGTCGCTGCCTTCGGCATACCACCGGGAAAGATGCGGTTTGATGATTCCTAAACGGAATCCCAAGGGATGAACTTTTCGACCCAAGATCGGCCTCCTTATTAACGCTCTTCGAGCAGGACAGTGATGTGAGAAGAACGACGCAGAATCGGTTTCACCCGACCGCGCGCACCGGGGCGATAGCGTTTGGCAGTGGGACCTTCGTCCGCATAAATCGCCTCTATCCACATATCTTCCGGTGCCATGCTTTCATTTTCCTCAGCATTGGCGACAGCCGATTGCACGAGCTTGCGCACTTCCTGCGCTGCAGCTTGTGGCATATGGCTCAGCATATCAATTGCATCCAGGGCGCGCATTCCACGCACCAGATCGATAATCAGGCGCACTTTTTGCGCTGAGATTCCCACGTATTTACGTTGAGCACGAACTAATAATGCCATAATTCAACCTCTGTTTAGGGAGCTTAGCGGCGAGCCTTGCTGCCTCTTTCTTTGACAATATGGCCACGAAAGAAGCGGGTGGGAGCAAACTCGCCCAGCTTATGGCCCACCATGTTTTCGGTGATGTAAATGGGCACATGCCGGCGACCGTTGTGCACGGCCAGGGTATGCCCTACCATCTGCGGAAAGATAGTGGACGATCGCGACCAGGTGCGCAACACGCGTTTTTCACCCTTGCGGTTCATTTCTTCGATTTTACGCAATAGCTTGACATCGACATACGGGCCTTTCTTTAATGATCGGGACATATTTACACCTCCTAACGTCGCTTCTTGCCGCGACGGCGGACAATATACTGATTGGTTCGTTTATTGCGGCGGGTCCGATATCCCAGGGCAGGCTTGCCCCAGGGGGTCTTGGGCCCGGCCATACCAACCGGTGAACGGCCTTCGCCACCACCGTGCGGATGCGAGTTGGGATCCATGGCCGTTCCGCGTACTTCGGGGCGACGACCCAGCCAACGCTTGCGGCCAGCCTTGCCCAGGTTGATGTTCTGATGATCGGTATTGCCTACCTGACCAATCGTGGCCATGCACTGCAACAGCACGCGGCGGGTTTCGCCGCTGGGCAGACGCAACTGGGCATAATTGCCTTCTTTGGCCATCAACTGGGCATAGGCGCCGGCCGAGCGGGCGATCTGACCGCCGCCGCCAGGCTGCAATTCGATGTTGTGCACCAGCGTGCCCAGGGGGATGTTGAGCAGGGGCAGAGCATTGCCGGGGCGGATGTCGGCAGAGGGACCGGACATGATCACGTCGCCGACTTTGATGCCCAGGGGGGCCAGGATGTAACGCTTTTCGCCGTCTTCGTAATGCAGGAGGGCGATACGGGCCGATCGATTGGGATCGTACTCGATAGAGGCCACGCGGGCGGGCACACCTGTCTTGTCGCGCTTGAAATCGATCAGGCGATAGCGGCGTTTGTGGCCGCCCCCACGATGACGCACTGTGAGGCGACCCTGATTGTTACGTCCTGCGCGTTTTTTCAACGGACGTAGTAATGATTTTTCCGGCTTGGTGCGAGTGATCTCTTCGAAAGTAGAGACGCTCATGCCGCGTCGGCCGGGAGACGTGGGTTTGTAGACTTTGATACCCATTGGGGATTTCGACTCCTTGAGTAAGCTGTCGTCCGAGTCAGGACGATTGCAGGCGATACTTAGCTTGCTTTGCCGCCTGCAAGAATAACAGGACTACGTGAGATGATTACACACCCTCGAAGAGCTGGATGGAATCATCGGGGGCCAGGGTGACGATGGCCTTTTTCCAGGGACCGACCCGTACAGAGGTGGCCCGGCGACTACGGCGACGGGTCTTGGGCTTCATGTTGATGATATGAACATCAAGCACCGTCACATCAAAACGCTCTTCGACGGCTTGTTTGACGAGCAGTTTGTTGGCCCGTGAATCGACTTCGAAAACGTACTGATTGCTGGCTTCCTGCAGCAAAGCCGATTTTTCGGTGATGACCGGGCGCTTCAGTATTTGGTACGGATGCATGGAGCTACTCCTTGACCACATCCTGGTCAGCCAGGAAGGATTCGATCACGGTCAGCGCCTGCTGAGGCACGATAACGGTTTCGAAGCCCAGCAGATCGCGAATGTTGAGGTAGTTGGCCCGCAGGGTCTTCACGTTGGGCAGGTTACGGGCCGAAAGCTCGACATTCGGGTTGGCATCGGGTAGCAGCAGCAAGGCGCTGCGGCCGGCTTCCAGGGCATCCAACATCTCGGCCACGGCGCGAGTGCGGGGCTGCTCCAGCTGCAAATCATCCAGTACGATCAGCTGATCACTGCTAGCCTTGAGGCTGAGCGCCGAGCGCAGAGCCGCCCGGCGCATCTTGCGGGGCATGTTCTTGCGGTAGGAGCGGGGTCGGGGTCCGAACACGACGCCACCGCCGGCCCATTGAGGGGCGCGAATGGTACCCTGCCGGGCACGGCCCGTGCCTTTCTGGCGCCAGGGTTTGGCGCCACCCCCGCGCACTTCGCCGCGGGTTTTGGTCTTGTGCGTGCCCAGGTGCTTGTTGGCCAGCTGCCGCACCAGGGCCTGGTGCATCAGAGTGGGATTAATTTCAGCGGCAAAAATGGCATCGGCAAGTTCAACCGTGCCTACTTCCTGCCCTTGCATGTTCTTCAGTGCGACCTGCATCGTTATTACCTTCCTCTCGTCTTGCGGGCGGCAGAGACAGTGACCAGGCCGTTTTTGGGGCCGGGTACAGCGCCTTTGACTGCCAGCAGATTGCGTTCGGGATCAACCTTGACGACACGCAGGTTGTGCACGGTGACGCGTTCGTGGCCCATGTGGCCAGGCATGCGCTTGCCTTTGTAGACACGGCCGGGTGTAGAGCCGGCGCCCGCGGAGCCAGGGCTGCGTTCGCGGTCGGATTGACCGTGCGTCTTGGGCTGTCGGTTAAAGCCATGGCGCTTGACGCCACCCTGAAAGCCCTTCCCTTTGGAAGTGCCCGTGACGTCCACAAAGTCACCTTCGCTGAAAACATCAACCAGCAGCTTTTGCCCCAGGTTGAATTCGGCGACTTCGTCCTCTTTCAAACGAAATTCGCGAATGGCTTTCAGCGCCGGAACTTTGGCGCGCTGGAGATGTCCACGTTTACCGCCAGGCAGCCGCTTTTCATTGGTTTCGCTGAAACCCAGCTGCACCGCGGTATAACCATCGGTGGAAGATGTCTTGATTTGTGTGACATAGCAGGGGCCGACTTCCAGTACGGTCACGGGAATCATCGTACCCTGCTCGTCGAAGATCTGGGTCATGCCCAGTTTACGTCCGATAAGACCTTTCATGATCTGCTAGCGGTGATAGAACTGCCAACACCCACGTGAGTGCCGCATCATTCCATCACCCCACCTCCTTGTCAGGAATTTAGGGGGTTTTGTTGCCAGAACGGGCTTAGAGTTTGATCTCGATATCGACGCCGGCTGGCAAATTAAGCCGCATCAAGTTATCGATGGTTTTGCTGCCAGAAGGCACCACGTCGATCAATCGTTTGTGCGTGCGAATCTCGAACTGTTCACGCGAATCTTTGTCGATAAAGGGTGAGCGCATCACGGTGAAACGCTCGATTTTTGTCGGCAACGGTACGGGGCCCACTACTTGAGCGCCTGTCCGTTCTGCCGCGTCGACGATCTCGCGTACCGAATTGTCGAGTACACGATGATCGTACGCTTTTAGCTTGATGCGTATCCTCTGCTTAGCCATTCACAGACCTTCCAGAAGTGGGGAGTAAAGAAGGGCGAACCACCGGAGCAATTCGCCCGGGTTGATTTATTCCAAAATTTCGGTGATGACGCCGGCGCCCACGGTGCGGCCGCCTTCGCGGATGGCAAAGCGACTGCCTGCTTCCAGCGCCACCGGCACGATCAGCTCCACGACCATGTTCACGTTGTCGCCGGGCATGACC
>JAJRXO010000215.1 GCA_024276255.1 Chloroflexota bacterium
CCCATGAAGAAGCCCAGGAGACCGGTCTTTCCGCTACGATAGGCCGCCACTTTGGCGCTGTTTTCGGCCAGAATGGTCTCGATAATGGGTAACAGATCATCGGCGTCGTCGATCTGGCGCCAGCCGTGAGCAGCGATGATGCTATCGGCGTCTTTACCGGTGCGCAGCATCTCGCTCAAGACCTGCTTGCCGATGTTCGTGGATATGACGCCCTCATCCGCCAGGGCCACGAGATGGGCAAAGGCGGCCGGGCTGAAGGGCAGATCGGCCAGCGGTTGGTCTTTCCATTCACCCAGCAGCACGTTGGTAATCCAGTTGGCTACGGAACGGGGCTCTGCATGGGCAGAGACGGCATTCCTGAAGAAGGCGTAGATATCTTCGTTGCCGGTGAGGATGTCGGCGTCCTGCTCGCCAAGGCCGCTTTCCTGCAATTCTTCGTAGGCGATCGCCAGGACCGGATGTGCCTGGCGCTGCTTTTGACGCTCGGCGGATAGGGTGCCAGCGACGGTTTCTGTGCGGGGAGGGGGTGGCGCTGAGGTGCGAAGCTGCGAAGCGGGAGCCTGTTTCCTGGCCCAGGTATCGCGCAGGGTAATGATGCGATTGAAAACCAGAGCGTCAGGCCGTGAATCCACGGCATCCTGGATGAAGTAGCCCTGGCGCTCGAACTGATAACGAGTATCGGGCGGGTCCTGACTGATGCTGGGTTCCACCCGGGCATTTGGTAGCACAACGAGCGAATGGGGATTGAGAAAATCGATAAAGCTCTGGCCTTCAGGCGCTGCATCGGGATTGGGCACTGTAAACAGACGGTCGTACAGACGGACTTCGGCGGGCACGGCATGCCGTGCCGACAGCCAGTGGATGGTGCCATAGACCTTGCGGCCGGCGGGTTTGGCACCCAGTGAGGCGGGATCATAGGTGCAGCGCAGCTCTACAATGTTACCTGCGCCATCTTTGATGACCTCATCGCAGGTGATGATGAAGGCGTGGCGCAAACGCACGGCGCGGCCGGGCGCCAGACGTTTGAAGCCCCTGGGCGGCTGTTCGGCAAAGTCATCCCGCTCGATGAAGATCTCGCGACTGAAGGGCACCTTGCGACTACCCTCCCTGGCGATGTCACGCGGCCAGTAGGGAGCGTCGAGCCATTCCTCCTGCCCGGCAGGGTAATTGCTGATCACCACCTTAAGTGGACGCAACACAGCCATCACCCGCGGGGATCGATAATTCAGGTCGTCGCGCACAATGTGCTCAAATAGATCGATCTCAACACGGCTATTGACTTTGGCCACGCCCACGCGATGGGCAAAGGCCTTGATGGCATCGGGGGTGATGCCGCGGCGACGCATCCCCATCAGAGTGGGCATGCGCGGATCATCCCAGCCGTTCACATGGCCTTCCTGCACCAGTTTGAGCAGCTTGCGCTTGCTCATCACGGTGTAATCCAGGTTAAGGCGGGCGAACTCGTACTGCCGGGGTTGGGGCGGATCGATCAGACGATCAACCAGCCAATTGTAAACGGCGCGGTTGTTTTCAAATTCCAGCGTACAGATCGAATGAGTCACTCGCTCGATGCCATCCGACAGGGGATGGGCGAAATCGTACATGGGATAGATGCACCAGGTGTCGCCAGTGCGATAATGATGGGCATGCCGGATGCGATAGAGAATGGGATCTCGCATCACCATGTTGGGCGACGCCATGTCGATTTTGGCCCGCAGCACATGGGCGCCATCGGGGAATTCGCCGGCCCGCATGCGACGAAAGAGGTCCAGGTTTTCGGCGACTGAACGATTGCGAAAGGGGCTCTCGCGACCGGGCTCGGTGACAGTGCCCCGATATTCACGGATCTCGTCCTCGGTGAGGCTATCTACATAGGCATCGCCCATCTCGATCAGCCGCTCGGCGAACTGATAGAGCTGTTCGAAATAATCGGAAGCGAAATACAGATGATCGTGCCAGTCATAGCCCAGCCAATGGATCGCTTCCTTGATCGATTCCACATATTCCACGTCTTCGGTGGTGGGATTGGTGTCGTCGAAGCGCAGGTGGCAGACGCCGCCGAATTCCTCGGCCACGCCGAAATTGAGTACGATGGACTTGGCGTGTCCGATATGCAGATACCCGTTGGGTTCGGGAGGAAACCGCGTGACGACTTTGCCGCCATAGGTGCCCTGCTCTATGTGACGCCGGATGATATCGCGGATAAAGTCGCGGGGCTCGGGGACAGAGGGGGTGTCGGTGCTCATGAATTAGACCTCAGATAATGATAACAATAGCAATCATGTATCATAACCCGAAGCCAGGGGATTGCTCAAGTTTTAGCCTATATGAACCTGAAACAATCATGAAATCTGAGATCAGAAACCCACCGAATCAATTCGGGGCTCAAAGGCGTTCCGCCGCCTGTCCCCCTCCGGGGACAGACCACCAACAGCAACGAGTCTCTGCCAATCCGAACGGTCGGCGAAGGCCGACCAGCGGCCGCAGGCCCCGGAGCCCCGATCTCAATCGGTGGGTATCCTGGCGCCATTGCCTTGTTTTTTATTTACGAAGCAGTCGCCATGAGCATTTGCGCACCACATAACGACGAAAATAGGACGTAGGTGACGCCGATACACGTAACTTGGCGCAGATTTTGCAACCACAAATGACACGAATTGGATTTCTATTTTTCTGATCAGCGGCATCTTGACGATCAGCGGCATCAGCGTTCTATTTTCGGAACAGACCTACGGTGCGCTTTGCGCACGCCCATCATGATGAAAATAGTACGCAGATGACGCAGATACACGCAGATTTGCGCTGATTTCTATCTTTCTGATCAGCGTCATCCTGACGA
>JAJRXO010000216.1 GCA_024276255.1 Chloroflexota bacterium
AGCCTCAAACCGCATCGTCCTGTTGAGCAGGGCAATACGGGCGCCGTCGCCCGCGGCATTGCCGGCGGAAGTTATCCGGGATAGAGGACAGGGAGGGATCATGCCCAGGGCCAGGGCGTAGTAGGGATCGATGACGTTGCCAAACGCCCCGGCCAGCACGATGCGATCCACGGTCGCGACCCCGAGCTCTCGCATGAGCAGTTGAGCGGCCACGTACAGCGAGGCCTTGGCCAGCTGGATGTTGCGAACGTCTCGTTGCGATACCACGATGGGCGATCCGGTGGCGGATTGGCTGGCGTCGGCCAGCACAAAGGCTTTCATGCCCTCGATCTCGGTCAGTCGCGGCGTATCCAGGCCGCGGGCGAAACGACCACTGGCCGTGATGATGCCGGCGGCGAACATCTCGGGCACAGCCTCGATAATGCCCGAACCACAGATCCCACGCGCCTGAATTCCTCCGGCCGGCAGTTCGTGGCTCCAGCGCCGTTCACCGATGACCTTGAATCGCACGTCCCGGGTATTTGGGTCGATTCGCACCCGCTCGATGGCGCCCGCGGCGGCTCTCATGCCATGGGTGATCTGCGCGCCTTCCAGCGCCGGCCCGGTGGGACTGGAGGTGCAGAGCAGACGTTCGCGGTTGCCCAGCAACAGTTCGCCATTGGTGCCCACGTCGATGATGAGCATGATCTCATCCTGATGATGGGGCTGCGTCGACAGGATGACGCCCACATTGTCCGCACCCACGAAACCCGCTTCCAGGGGCAGGACGTGCAGACGGGCGCCGGGGTGAAAGCGCAGGCCGATGTCGGCAGCCCGCATATCGACCGGTTCTTCGACCACAGGCACGAAAGGAGCCGCGCCCAGGGCACTCGGATTCAGGTTCAGGGCGAGATGGTGCATGACGCTGTTTCCCACCAGGGTCATGTCGACGATATCCCTGACATTGCCCCCGATCTGTCGCACGGCCTCACGTCCCAGTTTATTGATGGCGCGGATGACCGCCCTATGCAACCGTTCGCGGCCGCTGGTCTCTTCGTTGGCATAGGAGATACGTGACATAATGTCATCGCCATAACTGACCTGGGGGTTCATGTCCGTTGCCGTGGCCAGCAGCTCGCCGGTGCGCAGGTCGCACAGATACGCGGCCATGGTGGTCGAACCCACGTCCACAGCCAGGCCAAGCGATTGCTCGTGATAACCGGGCTGCACGCGAATGATCAGTCGCTCATCCCACACGGTGAGGGTGACTGCGCCATGGGCGCTGCGCAACATCTCCGACAGTTCGCGCAGGGCAGGGTAATCGAATGCCACATCAGTAAGGCCGAAGCGTTGCTGCAGCTCGGCCAGCACCCGTTGGCGATCCGCCCTGTCGCTCGCCTGTGGCGCATCCAGCTCGATGTAGTGCATGCGGACGATGGGGTCCACCGCGATCACTTGCCCGGACGCCTGCTTGAGCACGACCTGTTTCTGCGCCCGGCTTTCCTCGGGCACCGTAACCAGGACGTCGCCCAGCACGCGGGCCGCGCATGAAAAGCGATAGCCCGCCGGCAGGATCCCTTTCTCCTGAAACGCCAGCTCCCGCTCCCCGGGTGGGCTGAGGTGGGATGCCCGGGATTGCAGATCATATTTGGGAAATGCGCCCTCCTCGACCCGCACCATACATTTATTGCAGGTTTCCCTGCCCCCACAGATGGCCTCGATCCCCACGCCCAACTGCCGCGCCGCTTCCAGCAAGGTGATCCCCTCGGGCACCAGGCCACTACGCCCCGAGGGCTGGAGGACGACTTTATGCTTGGGTTCCGGTGCAGAAGGTTGGGCAGCCACGATTTCTCCAAAGTCCTGCGAGAGGATTAGCTAAATCCATGGTTTGTCCGCAAAATAAGTGCGGGGTGTGTTAGTTCGGGTCGAGTCAAACAAGGTAATCGACAGAGCTGAAGACCGATAAGCCGGGCCGGCTGAGGTGACGACACCTATCCCCGGTCTACCCGATTACAGGTTTACCGGGTTCCGCAGAGGCGATACGCAACGGGGTCTTGTCATTGACCGTTTCTTCGGTCGAGGTGATGCCGCCCTATGCGCGTATTGTTGAAAACGAAAAGGAGAGGAAACCTCACCCTTACGGGGTCGGCTTCCTCTCCTCGGAGGTTAGGCGTCGTCAGGTCGTGAATAGCAAGCGGTCTGGCTTAGCCGGGTATTGGGAATCACCCGACTTCACAGTTGCGGGACAGCGCCGGTTTCTCGCTTCAAAGGCGATTCACCGGACTTCGCACCGGGCATTTGCGCAGAAACAGCCATTGTTTACTCGAATTACCCGGCTTCAACTGCCGGTTTGGCAGCGGAAGTGCTTTCACCCATGTATTGATATTTGACTAATATTCAAAAAAGGAATATTGTTCAATATGTAATGCAGTATACTGTATTTGACTTGGACTGTCAAGGGGTGTTAGCCTGAACTGTGTGTTAATTGATCATCTTGCCCCCAAGCAGTTTTGTCTGAAATCCACAAAGGAACCATCTCTCAGAGGAGCCGTCCAACATGACTGTGACACGTGAGCGGCGTAAACGACAATGGGGTGAACGCGAATCGCTGATTTTGAGTACAGCACGCCGACTGATTCACGACAAAGGCTTTCTCAGCCTGACGATGTCGGATCTGGCCACGGCTGTTGAGTATTCGGTGGGGACGCTGTACCGGCATTTTGAGACCAAGGAGGATCTGTTGGTCGCCCTGGCTGTGCAATCCATCAGCCAGCGAGCGCGGCTCTTTGAAGCGGTGCGCCAGGTTAACCGCCCCTCGCGTGATCGCGTCTACGGCATCCTCATCGTGCGCCTGATGCTGGCTGAGGCCAGCCCCGAGACATTTGACATTGAGCGGCTGGCCTCGTCGCCATCGATCTGGAAACGCGCCACCGCTGAGCGCTATCAGGCCATGGTGGCCATGGAGCAGCGTTGCAGCGGGACCGTGATCGAGATCATCAGGGATGCCCTGGCAGCGGGGGATTTGCCGGCGGGACAGGTCAGCGAAGCGGAAATCATCTTTGGGCTGTGGTCCATCACGGTCGGCTTTCACCGACTGGTGCAATCTTTTGTGGACATCCAGCAGGTTGGCCTGGCCGATGCTATCACCGCAGTCAAGAAGAATTATTGCCTGCTGTTGGATGGCTATGGCTGGCAGCCGGTGGGGGATTGGGATGCACAGGAAGTAGAGGATGTTTTCCGGGCCAAGATCGATCTCTGAACCAAGACTGCACAGTTTTTGTTTATGTATCGCGTACTGTGATATTCGCCCAAAAGGCCATTTCTCATGACAAAGCGTAAAACCCTTCACAACATTATTGCACTTTTGTGAGATATGGTATAAACTATGCCGGAATTGTACAATCTATTACGCATTGCTCATCTTTGGAGGAGAGATGAAGCGACTTTACTGGACCACCCTAGTGATTTTAGCTGTTGTTCTTGTTGGTTCGAGCTCAGCACGGGCTGACAATGGTCCTCATGGGGGAACCTACACTAACACCACGGACGCCTG
>JAJRXO010000217.1 GCA_024276255.1 Chloroflexota bacterium
GTGGAGCGAGTCTCGGACGCATCCAACATCTTCCACGCCGGACGTACCAGCTTCGCCGAGGACTGTGGCCTGTGGTTCGGCGTGCAATGGCTTCGTCCCCACGATCCCGTCGAAGATATGACGTATCGCCAGGCGCTTGACTTGTTGCTGGCCATGCTGGCCGATAGCGGCCTGGGCGGTGAACGCACTTATGGTTATGGTTCCTTCGAGCCCACTACGAAGACGCACTTTGACCTGCCGGATGCCCAACAGGATGGCCTGGCGATCCTGCTCAGTCGCTATCATCCCCGCGAGAAGGAGTTACCCGCAGTATTACAGGGGGCGGGGACTGCATACCATCTGGAATCGGTGGCGGGTTGGCTGGGTTCGCCCGACGGCCCGGCCCAACGGCGCAAACGCCTGCACGTATTGTCGGAATGCAGTGTGATTGCCTGGCCAGGCCATCCTGCTGGCGATATGGCGGACGTGCGACCGACCTACAATCATCCTGCCGGAGATCTGCCGCATCCTGTGTGGCGCTACGGACTGGCCCTGGCTGCGGGAATCAAGGAGGCCAACGATGCCTGAGTATGTGATCTATGATGTGACCGTTTCGCTACTCACGCCCCTGCATATCGGCACGGGCCGCGATTTGCTGCATCAGTATGATTATGCCATCCACAACGGCAAGACCTGGCGCATCAATGAAGATGCGCTGCTGGACGCCCAGGATGTGGATGATCCTCGCCTGGTAGCACAACTTGCTCAACGACCGCCCGTGGAATTGCTGAACAAGAGCGACTTTCAGGAAGGAAGTCCTTTCTTCCGCTATGTGCTGAGAGGAACGCCCCGTTCCAGCGCTGAAGGCGCGCAGTTGAAAGAGCAGATCAAGGATGCTTATGACCGCCCCTACCTGCCGGGGAGCAGCCTGAAGGGCGCCTTGCGCACAGCCATCGCCTGGTATGGCTGGGGGCAAGGCCGGTTCCGCCCGGAGATCAGCCGCCTGGGGCGTAGCAGGAAATGGGCGGCTGTTGATTATGAACGCCAGTTGTTGGGCAAAAACCCCAATCACGACCTGCTGCGGGCGCTACAGGTGGGTGATAGCGACTCTGTCGATGGTAGCGCCCTGATGGTGCTGAATGCCCGCGTTCTAAATCGCATCGGTAAGCTTTCGGGCGCACCGGTGGAGATGGAGGCGATTCGGCCCGACACGTCCTTCCGCTTGCGCATGAAGCTGGACCGGGCGCTGTTCTCCGACTGGGCCAAACACGGGGGCCTGAACCTGGCCGGGGCAAGTTGGTTGCTGCAACTGGGCGATGTGGTGCAGGCGCACAGTACGGATCGCATTCAGCGGGAGCTGGCCTGGTTCAAACAGATGAAAGGCATGGAACGCGTTGTTGGCTTTTATCAGCAGTTGGCCAATGTGGCGCCCAGGCTGGGGGGACGCCGTTTTTTGGTCGAGCTGGGATGGGGCACCGGCTGGCAGAGCAAGACCTTCGGCTCCCGCCTGCAGGCGGATCAGCGCTTTATGGAACGAATTATCGATGATTATCGCCTGGCCCGTGGTCGCCGCCAACAGGGCGATCCCTTCCCCAAGAGCCGGCGGGCGGCGGTGGCCTTCCGGCGTGATCCTCGTGGCTCTGTGAGCGAAACACCCGCCTCACCTCTGGGCTGGGCCCTGGTCGAGATGAAGGAGCGGAAAGCATGAATTTACTAACTTTTTTGGGCGCCACAAAGGCATATGAAACAACCTATGTGATGCCTGGGGGACAGACGTTTACAGCCCCGTTCTGCGGTGTGGCCCTGGCCAGATTTTTCCCGGGTAGCACCATGCACGTGTTTGTCACCAAAGACGCCCGCGAGCAGCACCTGGTACAATTTCAGGCTCTGGTCGAAGATTATGTGGAGGACCTGCAGGTTGTGGATATCTGTGATGGCCAGAATGAAGATGAGCTATGGAAGATCTTTCAGGCTGTGGTAGATAATGTGGCGCAACGTGAGCAGGTGGTGTTTGATATCACCCATGGTTTCCGCAGCCTTCCTTTTTTATCGTTCCTGGCAGCGGCCTACTTGCGAGTCGTCAAAGAAATTTCCTTGGAAGCCGTGCTTTACGGTGCGTTCGAGGCTCGCGACCGCAATACCGAACCCAACCGGGCGCCGATCATCGATATGACACCCTTTGTGAGCCTGCTCGATTGGATGATTGCTGCCGATCGTTTCACCCGTTTCGGTGACGCCCACGATTTGGCCAAACACCTGCGCAAAGTCAAACCGGATTATCGGGCACAGCAGGCAGACAAGGATGTGTGGCATCAAGCCATTCGCCTGAGCCAGGCAGCGAGCGCCATGGATGCTGTTTCGTTGGCATTACGCCTGATCCGTCCTGAAGAAGCCATGCACGCCAGCGAGCAGTTGCAACAACGCCTGGCAGATGGAATGGCAGCGATTTCTAAACATGCCCGACCTTTTCATCCCCTGGCGCAGCAAGTGAGCGATGTATATGCACCTCTGTCCATGAGTCGAGAAGCGCAAAGAGCACACCCCGAAAGCGCTCTCGCCCGCGAGCGGCGTATGGTGGGCTGGTATGTCGAACGTCGGCAATACGTTCAGGCTATGGCCGTTGCGCGCGAGTGGATCATTTCATGGGCCATGCTGCATTTGGGTTTTAGCGATTTGTTAGAGAAAGAGTTGCGCAAAGATGTAGAAAAAGCACTGACTTCTGCCAACAAGCAGCGAGAATCGCAGCATGGTGCATTTGCTAATCGCGTATTCGATTGTGGCAAAGGCTTACACGACATCCCACAGATTGTTCAGGCGCTGGATCTCTATCAGCGATTGGGTAATGCCCGTAATGATTTGCTCCATGCCGGAAAGCGTCCGGCGCCACGAAAGGCCAACCAAATGGAGAAAACCATCGCCAATCTATGTGAGGAACTGCAATCCCTGCCGCTACCCACAGCCGATCAGGCAGGGTCCCAACCCCCTCCCGTGGCGTGAGGTTCATATGCTCACCGTCCTTAACTTTTCCCACCCCCTCACGGATGCCCAACTGGCCTGCATCAGCGAACTGAGCGGCCATGAAGATGTGCAGGTCTACGACATCAAGACCCATTTCCACAATGATGCGCCCTTTGAGCCGCAATTACGGGCGCTGATGGCTGAGATCCCCCTGGACAGCCGTCAGTTGCAGACCGAGCCCGTCCTCATCATCCCGCCGGCGCTGAATTTCATCACCGCCATGCTATTGGCGGCGTTGCACGGGCGCATGGGCTATTTTCCGCCCATGGTGCGCATCCGGCCGCAAGCGGGAAGCCTGCCGCCGCGCTACGAGGTGGCGGAGATCATCAACCTGCAAGCGATTCGCGAGCAGGCCCGGGCGCAACGGTGAGGTCATTGTGCGCAGAGTCTCCACTGATGACGGGAACTATCGCAGATTGAAGGAAGTTCTGTTGGCCAGTGGATCGGCAAGGCAATGTCCGATCCTCGTTCGAGGTTTTGATTATGACTGATATGCTGGCTGTGATCTTACGTTTACAGGTTGAGTCGCTGGCGGCGGTGGGCGGACCCGCGCCCAAATGGTGGGGCCGTAGCGCCCAGGCGTTGCTGCTGAAAGCCATCGCCGGCGAAGACCCGGCGCTGGCGCAACGCCTGCACGAGAGTTCGCAGGTACGTCCTTTCACGGTTTCCACGCTCATGGGGCGTTTCCCGCAAAAGCAGGTAGCCCCCGGCGAGAGCTATCGTTTGCGGTTTACGACCATTCAGCGGGAAGCATCGCAGGCCCTGGCTCGCGCTACAGCCGCTGGCGGCATGCTGGCCGCAGGCGCGGTCATCTGCCTGGATGATTACCAGTTCCGGGTATTGGAGGTGAGGCGGGACGAGGAGCTGTGGACGGGCGCCGCGGATTACACGTCGCTCGCCGCCTCACATCTCGGGCAGGGGCATGCCCCCGCGCGAAGGCTGACATTGCATTTCACCAGCCCGGTCACGTTTCGCAGCCGGGGTATGACATTGCCTGTACCCCTACCCGGGCTTGTCTTTGGCAGCCTGTTGCAACGCTGGAATGCGTTTAGCGCCATTGCCTTTCCGGAGGACGCCCGACGCTATGCCGAGACCTGCCTTGCTATTGCCCGTTACAAACTGGAGACGCGCACTGTGCCCCAGAAGGAAGGAGGTGTGCGTGCGGGCGCGGTGGGTGAGATCCGCTATGTGAGCCTGAATTATGATCGCTACTGGATGGGGGTGATGCAGGCCCTGGCCGCGTTTGCCCGCTTCAGCGGCGTAGGCGGGGGGGTGAGCCAGGGGCTGGGCCAATGCCGTGCCGAGTAGGAGGATGACGATGTCCTATCCGGTCTATGTGATACAGCAAGGTGCGAAAGTGAGCCTCCACAATCGCAGGCTCCTTGTACGCCTGCATGATGAGGTGCTGCTGCAGGAGCCGCTGGGCCGCGTGGGCCAGCTGATCCTCTTTGGCAACGTGCAGTTGACGACTCAGACGGTCACAGCCCTGCTCAATCAGGGCTCGGAAATCGTCTACCTTTCTTACCGGGGGGAGTTTCGCGGGCGCACGGCCGGGGAGCTTTCACCCCATGTGCCTGTCCGTCGCGCTCAATATCGCGCCCTGGAGAGGGAGGCGTATGCTTTGCAACATGCACGCGGTATTGTCCGGGCCAAGCTGCAACATCAACAGGCTCTGCTGCTACGCCACAATCGCCAACGGAACGATGCTGAGATCGCCAGTGCGGCGCTGCGGGTACGCGAGGCGCGTGATGCAGTGGATCGACGTACCACATTGAGCTCGTTGCGGGGGCATGAGGGAGCGGCCGCCGCGGCTTATTTCGGTGGCTATCGGCGCCTGTTTGCTCCCGAATGGCGTTTCCAGGCCCGGCGCCGGCGTCCGCCCCCCGATCCCATCAACGTACTGTTGTCGCTGGGATACACGCCATTGGCGCGGGCCGCGTACAGTGCCGTGCAAACAGCAGGGCTGGACCCCTATGCGGGATTCTACCATGCTTATGCGTACAATCGTCCTGGAATGGCCCTGGATCTGATGGAGGAATTCCGTCCGGTAGTCGATGGAATTGTGTTGTGGGCTGTGAACTGCGGCCAGGTCACGCCGGATCATTTTCAGCCGGGCAGCGGTCAGTGGCCCGTCATCCTCTCCGACGAGGGGAAGAAGCGATTCCTGGCCGCCTACGAACAACGCATGGCCCGTAGCTATCGTCATCCACTCGCCAAAAAGCAACTTCCCTTGCGTCAGTGCCTGATCGAGCAGGCACGGCAGATCGCTTCCCGGCTGTTGCGGGATGAACCGGGTTTTACCGGCATGGGATTCCGCTAAGCAGTTGCCATGAGCACTAGCTCACCACATAACGACTAAAATAGGACGCAGATGAACGCGGATTGGGCCTGATTTATGTCTTTCTGATCAGCGTCATCCTGACGATCGGCGGCATCAGCGTTCTATTTTCGGAACAGACCTACGGTGCGCTTTGCGCACGCCCATCATGATGAAAATAGTACGCAGATGACGCAGATACACGCAGATTTGCGCTGATTTCTATCTTTCTGATCAGCGTCATCCTGACGA
>JAJRXO010000218.1 GCA_024276255.1 Chloroflexota bacterium
ACCTTGCGCCTCTACGTGCTCGACCGTAGCAACACCAACCCCATGCAGGCGCAGGTCTACACGCTCAAACGGCATTGGGAGGAGATGGAAGCCACCTATAACCAGGCCACCAACAGCGATCCCTGGCAACAGCCCTTTGCCGCCGGAACCGACGATCGTTCCGCCACCCCCGTGGCCAGCGCCGATCTGCCGGCCTCCGGCTGGGTCGATATCCCTCTGAGCCAGACGGCGCAGAACTGGCTGCAGCAACCTGCAGCCAATCACGGCCTCATCATCACCGGTTTCAGCGTGGATGGCCCCGTGCAATACAGCTTCGCCAGCGAAGAATATGCGTCCGCCGATCGCCGGCCCCGGCTGCTGATCCAATACGTGCTGCCCACAGCCACGCCCACGGCCACCCCCACCTCCACATCCACACCCACGGCCACATCCACCCCCACACATACGCCCACGCCCACCATCACACCCACCCCCACCATCACCCCAACTCCTACCGCCACGCCCACTGACACTCCCACACCCACGCCTACCCCCACCGCTACCCCCACGCCCACCGCCACGGCCACACCGACGCCCACGCCCACGCCCATCCCCACATTCGCGCTCAGCCTCAACCCCGTGGCCGACACCTACATCAGCGCCTGGTTCCCCGACACCAACTACGGCCCCTACAGCGCCCTGCGCGTGCGTTTTCAGGATGTCGACGCCGCGCTGCTGCGTTTTGATCTCACCGCCATTCCTCCCGGGTCGGCCGTCGTAGATGCCACCCTGCGCCTCTTCGTTCTCGATCGCAGTAACACCAACCCCATGCAGGCGCAGGTCTACACGCTCAAACGCCACTGGGAGGAAATGGAGGCTACCTACAAACAAGCCACCGACAGCGATCCCTGGCAACAGCCCTTTGCCGCCGGAACCGACGATCGCTCCGCCACCCCCGTGGCCAGCGCCGACCTGCCCGCGTTCGGCTGGGTCGATATCCCTCTGAGCCAGACGGCGCAGAACTGGCTGCAGCAACCTGCAGCCAATCACGGCCTCATCATCACCGGTTTCAGCGTGGATGGCCCCGTGCAATACAGCTTTGCCAGCGAAGAATATGCGTCCGCCGATCGCCGGCCCCGGCTGTTGCTCACCTACAGGTTGCCGACGATCACGCCCACGGCCACACGTACGCCCAGTCCCACGGCCACACGTACGCCCAGCCCCACGGCCACACGCACCCCCAGCCCCACAGCCACGCGCACGCCCAGTCCCACAGCTACGGCGACGGCGACCCTCACGCCCAGCCCCACTGCTACACCCACGCCAACCGCAAGCCCTACTCCCACACCTCTGGACACGGCGACGCCCACCCCCACACATTCCCCCACCCTCACGCCCACGTATACTGCTACGGCCACACCGACTGCCACTTTAACAGCCACGGCCACGCATACCGTCACCCCCACGGCCAGCCCCACATTCACAGCCACACCAACCCCGCGACCTCTGCCCACGGCCACGCCCACTATTGCCCCTCACAGGGGCCATCTCTCGGGCACGTTGTACCTGGATAGCAACGGGAATGGGCTGCAAGATGACGGCGAACAAGGGATTGCTGGCGCCACCCTGTCGCTTGCTCCCATATCACCGGTGCCCCTGGCCGTACGGACATGGCAAGCCACCAGCGATGAGCACGGCTACTACCTGTTTGCCCAGCTCCAGCCCGGCATCTACGAGCTCTCGGTCTTTTTGCCCCTGGGCTATGTCAATACCGGCCCCAATCACATCATCGTCAATGTGCGGAGAGGCACTACCACGCGTCTCACGCAGGCGTTGATCAGCGGTGATTCCCGACTCTTCAGTCCCCTGCTCCTCCACACCATCCCCTAAAACCGCGTGACATCAGTGTTCACCCTGATGTCACATCCTCTGAACGCGCTGGGGCTGCCAGGTGTTTGCCTGGCAGCCCGTAGTATGTGTGTAAACAGACGGCCTATTTGCTGACGGGCAATGTCTGGGCAAATGCCGCCAGATCAGCCACATCCTGCCAGTCCCAGCCCATGTTCAGGCCTGCCGGCATGGACTCGCCCGGCTGGCCAAACGAGGCTTTATTGAAGAATTCCCAGGGATTGTCCGACGCCACCGTGCCCACATATTCTATGCCCTCATCGCCAAAGCCAATATCGGTGCCATCCGGCCCGTGGCAGCGCTCGCACACAGCGAGATACATCTGCTCGCCATGCGTGGCATCGCCATTCACACTCTTGTCCGCATTGATGTATTCGCTCTTATCGATCTGGCCTTCACGGATGAACGTGACCAGCGCATCCAGGCGATCTTTGTTCAGGTAGGGCGAGAAATCATGGTCGGGGTTAACCTGGCCTGTGAGTGCAGCCAGGATCTCATCCGCGCTCTTGTTGCGGGCATCCCAGATGCCCACAAATCCTGTCATGTGGGATCCGGACCCATACTGGCCGTCCACACCCTTGTAGTCCCAGCCATGGCATTCCTTGCACCGCCATGTGTCGGCGCCCGAACGCGTGTTGCTGCTCTGCTGCGACCACAATGGCATGTCGCCTGCCGGTAGATCGACTACTGCCGCTTTCCACCACTTGTCGTACATCTGCCCTCCCTCTGTCAATGGGGAGCTCGTGGGGAATCGCTGCAAATACGCCAGTAGATTGGCATAATCCTGCGCCTGGAGCCCCAGCTCCGCGCCTGCAGGCATCTCCGGGTGCCCTGGCTGGCCCCAATGCGCCTTGCTCAGGAATTCGCCCGGATCCTCCTGCGCTACTGTGGGAACATACTCTGGCGGCTCTGGCTCTTCATGATGGAAGTTGATCGCCAGCCCCTCGGGTCCATGGCAGGCAGCGCACACGGCGAATCGTTCCTTTCCGGCGGCGGCATCGCCATTGACCGGCTTGCCCGAGGCATCCACGATCGCGGACGTGTCGTACACCTCCTCGCTGATGAACAGAGCCAGATCCTGCAGGTCCTGCGTCTTCATCACACCCGAAAAATCGTGATCAGGATTCGTCTTGCCCATGAGCACATCCAGGATCTTGCCCGGATCGCTACCCGCGTCGTCCAAAACGCCGGGATAATCGCCTTCACCAGTGTATAGCCAGCCGTGGCATGACTTACAGCGCCACGTGTCCCCCGCGGATTCAGCCTCGCCCTGCCACAGGGGGTTTATTTGCGTGGGTTCGTCGGCCCCCGTCTCATCCCACCATTTGTCGTACAAACGCCCCCCACGAATGGGATCACCTGTGAT
>JAJRXO010000219.1 GCA_024276255.1 Chloroflexota bacterium
GCTATTCGTGGCTGGGTCGTAAATCGCGGCCGTATGTTTGGCGCTCACGGCCAGATCTATGCCTATGATGCGGATACTCATGATTCGCCTCCTGTCAAAGAGAGTATATGATGAGTAGTTGCTTTCCCTCCTGGCGGCGCCTGCGGACTGTTTCCAAAATCGTTCAAGTCAACCCAGCCTTGTGATTGATTCGAGACCAGACGCTATTGTTCTGTCTCAATGTTCTCAATCGGGTCTGATGAAAGCGTCCGTACAACTATCTACTGGACGAGGCAACCTTTCGGCTCCTCACACCCGTTCAGTCGCCGCTGCGGACGGCTTCCTCTATTCTACACCATTCTTCATCGGGGCGATTCGCTATTCACTTGTTAAAGTGCTTTCCTTATTCAATATACAAGACCCGTAAACCTGGAAACCAGGAAACCTGGAAACTAGGAAACTTGGAAACTGGGAAGCTGGGAAACCAGGAAACCGGTAAGCCAGGGAGTCAGAAATGGATTGTACCGATTTGGTGCGGCTTCATGCCCCGTCTTCCGTCTTCCGTCTTCCGTTTTCCGTCTCCCTACTCCCTACTCCTTACTCCCTCCACCCTTCCCGGAGCACAACCCATGCCCGCAAAAATCATTCTCAACCCCTATTCCAATCGCTGGGGCGCAGGCAAACAGGCCGAGCGCGTCCGCAGCATCTTGCAGGCTTTGCAGTATGACTTCGAGCTGGTGCAAACGCAGGCGCCCAACGAGGCCATCACCCTGGCAAGGGAGGCGGTGCTGGCCGGCTTTGATCCGGTGGTAGCGGCAGGGGGCGATGGCACTATCAATGAGGTTGTCAATGGTCTGCTGGCCGAAAGCAATGTCGCCCCTGTCCGGCTGGGCATCTTGCCCCTCGGTTCAGCCAACGATCTGGCATTTCAGATCGGCCTGCCCATGGAGCTGGAGGAGGCCTGCCAGGCGCTGGTAAAAGCCGAGCATGTACGGGTTGTCGATGCCGGCCGCATCAATGAGCGCGCCTTCATCAACGATGTCACCATTGCTTTCGGCGCCCGCGTCAATATCGAGGCCGCTACCATTAAATACCTGCGTGGTTCATTGATTTATCTGGGCGGTGTATTCAAGGCCTTATTGCGCTATCGCCTGCCCACGGTCAGCATTGAGTGGGATGGCGGAAAGTTGATCGACAAGCCCATTCTCCTGGCCTATGTCGGGAATGGCTGGCGCACAGGCGGTGTATTTTTCCTTTCCCCCGATGCCCGCGCCGACGACGGGCTGCTCGACGTGGTGGTGGGCGATGCCATGAGTCGCCTGCAGATCCTGCGATTGCTTCCCAAGACCTTCAACGGCTCGCATATTCAGGATCGCCGTGTGACGCATTTTCGCACCGATCGCCTGCTGGTTCGCAGCGCCGATCCCCTGCCCGTGCTCAGCGACGGCGAGATTATCTACACCGACGCCCACGAACTCGACATCCGTTTATTGCCCCAGGCCGTGCGCCTGATCAGTGGGCCCAACGAAGGACAGCGCCCCACCGCCTCATGAGCACCTCGACTTCTGCACCCGGCGGCTACACCTATCCCTACCCGCGACCCATGCTCACGGTCGATCTGGTGTTGTTTACCTTTGTGGCAGGTGAATTGCGGGTATTGCTCATCGAGCGCGGACACGAACCGTTTGCCGGCGCCTGGGCCCTGCCGGGCGGTTTCGTGGAGATCGACGAAAAGCTGGAAGATGCCGCGCAGCGCGAACTACGGGAAGAGACCGGGGTCAGAGACGTCTATCTCGAACAACTGTACACGTTCGGCGATCCGGATCGCGATCCGCGGGGCAGGGTGATCACTGTGGCTTATGTGGGGATTGTCAGCGCCGATGCTTCGCAGCATATCTATGCCGGCGATGACGCCCGCAATGCCCGCTGGTTCAATGTCTATGATCTGCCACAGCTGGCGTTCGATCATGAGCGCATTATTCGCTACGCGGTGCAGCGTTTGCGTTACAAACTGGAATATACGGCCCTGGGTTTCTTGCTGCTGCCCGAGCGGTTTACACTCAGTGAATTGCAGCAGGTGTACGAAACCGTGCTGCAGGAAAAGCTGGATAAACGGAATTTCCGGCGCAAGGTACTCAGCCAGGGCATCATCGAAAAGACCGCACAATTGCGCTATGGCGATCACCGGCCTGCCCGGCTGTATCGTTTTTCAGCTGCGGCCATCGAGCTGGAAAAAGCGCGGCGACGTTTTCCCTGAATCGTCGGGAATGCCCTCTCCCGGATAAGCCAGAATAATAGTGTCTACACAATGCGTCTCTGTCACTGTTTTTTCGGATATGGTTCATTTCGATGGTCATGCTACTTGACAGGTATTGCGTATTTCGTATGCTGTAATGGCGGACACATCTCCCCAGGAGCAGAGCTATGAATTCTTATTTGCAGCAGCTTCAGCAGACAGGTCGTGATCCCGAGCAATGGGAACTGCACTATCGGCGGGCTGCCGACTTGGGCGAGGCTTCCGATTTTGCCCGCGCAGTGATCGAAATCTACGAGGCTGCGCCGGAAGACACCTTTTATGCCGCCTGGTTCTACCGCCTGCGCGATCTGGCCCAGGCCACGGCCGAGCGGGTGATTGCCTGGGGCTGGGCCATCCCCCTGGCTCTGATTAACGGCATATTGTTCTGGGTGCTATCAGACATTGATCGTTTCCATATCAGCCTGGATGATTTCGATAAAGTGCCATTGCTGGTGTTCTTATGGGCACCTCTCAGCGCCCTGTTGGTGATGGCTTTTCTGGTGGGGGCTGGCAAGCGCCCGCGCAGACGTGCGCTGTGGGCGGCGGGGATATTGGCCCTGCTGACAGCCTATGGGGTGCTGCTGTATCGTCAGACCGGCGGCGCAGCCTATCAGAAGCAGTATCTGATCCTGCTGGCGGGCCATGTGCCCCTGCTGGCCTGGGCGGCTGTGGCAGCACTGCTGTTGCATCATCACGACGACACCACCAATCGCTTCGCCTTTCTGGCCAAATCGCTGGAGGTGGTGATCATGGGCGGTCTTTTTGCCATTGCCGGCGGCATTTTCACCAGTATCTCTCTGGGCATGTTCCAGACCCTGGGCATTAACCCGCCTGATGTGGTGATCCGCCTGTTCTTTGCCGGGGGCGGCGGACTGATCCCGGTGTTGGCCGTGGCCACTATTTATGATCCCACAAGGAGCCCGGCCCGACAATCGTTCAGCGTCGGCCTCAGCAAACTGATCAACCTGCTGATGCGCCTGATGCTGCCGCTCAGTTTGCTGGTGCTGGTCATCTTTCTGGCTCTGGTGCCCGCGCATTTCGACGAACCCTTCAAGAATCGCGAGGTGCTCATCATCTACAATGTGATGATGTTTGCTGTGGTAGTGCTGTTGATGGGCCTTACTCCTATGAACTGGCGTGAATTGGCGCCCGGCCTGCAACGTTGGTTGCGCCGCGGCATCATTACCCTGGCTGCACTGGCCTGGCTGGCCGGTCTCTATGCCCTTTCCGCCATCGTCTGGCGTACCTGGCACGGTCATCTCACACCCAACCGCCTGACGTTTATCGGCTGGAATCTCATCAACCTGGGCTTGCTGGCGTATTTGTTGTTGAAGCAGTTTCGGCAGCCGCTAGGCGACTGGGGCCAGCGCCTGCACGAGGCCTTCGCCAGGTTCGCCAGCGTCTA
>JAJRXO010000220.1 GCA_024276255.1 Chloroflexota bacterium
TGCCGCTGGGCACCAGTGCAGTCACCCTGGGCTTTGGCTATATCGTTGCCCTGGGCAGGCCTCCCCTGAACCTGCGCTCCAGCCTGCTCATCCTGCCCATTGCCCACACCCTCATCGCCTTTCCTTTTGTTCTGCGTTCGGCGCTGCCCATTCTGCGCGGTATGCAGCCACAGATCCGCGAGGCCGCGGCCGTATTGGGAGCCTCGCCAGCAGCCATCTGGCGTTACATCGACTTGCCGGTGCTGGCCCGCGCCCTGCTGGTGGGCATGGTGTTTGCCTTTACCATCAGCATGGGTGAATTCGGCGCCAGCCTGCTTGTAAGCCGTCCCCAATTCCCCACCCTGCCCATTGCTATCTATCGTTTTCTGGGCCAGCCCGGTCTTGCTAATTACGGACAGGCCCTGGCTATGAGCGTGATCCTGATGGCCACAACCGCCGTCGGCTTCGTGGGCATCGAAAACCTGCGTTATGGAGACATCGGTGAATTCTGACAGGCATGCATCTGCTCCACCGGCCTTTTTGGTCGCAAAAAACATCCACAAGTCGTTTGATGGCGTGCCTGTGCTCAAGGGCGTGGACCTCAGTATTGGCGGCGGGGAAACCGTGTGCCTGCTGGGGCCCAGTGGCTGCGGAAAAACAACCCTGTTACGGGTCGTGGCCGGTCTGGTGCAGCCAGACGCCGGTCAGGTGTGGTGTGAAGGTCAGGATGTGACCCATGTGCCGGTGCACCGACGCGGGTTTGGCCTCATGTTTCAGGATTACGCTCTGTTCCCGCATATGAGTGTGTTCGATAACATCGCCTTTGGCTTGCGTATGCACCGCTGGCCGCCGCCGCAGATCCGCCAGCGCGTGGAGGAATTGCTGACGTTGGTGAATCTGCAACGCTTCAGCCAGAGCAAGGTATACGAGCTCAGCGGGGGACAGCAACAACGCGTGGCGCTGGCCCGCAGCCTGGCCCCGCGGCCTCGCCTGCTCATGCTCGATGAACCCCTGGGTTCGCTGGATCGTGTGTTGCGCGATCGATTGCAGGATGAGCTGCGTTCGCTGCTGGGGCAGTTGCAACAGACCGCGCTATATGTCACTCACGATCAGTGGGAGGCCTTTGCCATAGCCGATCGCATTGTGTTGATGAACGAAGGTCGTGTGGAACAGGTGGGCACGCCCACTGCCATCTATCTCAGCCCGGCCAGCCGTTTTGTCTCGCGTTTTCTGGGCTTCCGCAACGAACTATCTGCCCGCCTCGTGGCTTTGCAGCCCCAGCCCATCCTCGAAAGCCCATTGGGGCGTCTTTATCCAGCCTCGGTTCCGGCCTCATGCCGCGTGGGCGACATCGTGACTGTGGTCATTCGCCCCGAAGCGGCCACCTTTGGCCCCTGCGCAGACCAGCCCTGTTTTACCCTGCGCCTGCTCGATCTCTCTTTCCGTGGCGCCCAGACTGTATGGCGCCTGGCCGCGGGCGATGAAGGCGCCATCCTGGAGTTTTTTCTGCCGCCGCCGGCCCGGCCCCCGCGTAAGGGCGATGAAATATGCCTCTGTTTTGATGCCCGGGGCATGATCGTGTTCAAATAATCGCTTTCAGCTGTCCTTTGTAAGGATCATGTTCGAGGATGTACTGGTCGCGAGCCGTGGCCTGGACGTAGGCGTTGAACATCTCGCGCAGGGGTGTTTGTTTTGTGTCGAAGTGCGCTTCTGCCCAGTGAAAGAACAGGGATATCTCGCGATCGGCAGTGACGATCTCCCAATAAAAGAGTATGCTGATCACGCCACCCTGCTCCAGCATGCCGCTGGTAAAATACGACTCCAGCACCGGTCGTCGGTCGTAGGGTATACGATAGTGCGTGGCCTGCCAACCACCCCATACCGCGGGGTCATCGGTGCTTTGCAGCAGGCAGAACTGTGCCCGCACGTCGCTGTTCAGGGGCATCCCCACGCTGCCGGGATTGATGACATGCCAGCGCCGGCCCGGCGTTGACTCCGATGTTCCATAAGCGTGGGGGTCGATATAGAAATCGTCGTCCGTATGCCGCCCATCGCTTTCAATCATCCAATCCAGCTGCACGTGGGTATGGGCACTGACCAGGGTCGGTTGCGAAACGGGGTCGAGGAATTGCAGGATCTCCTGACGGGGCTGGCCTTCGTAAAATCCCCAGCGATGATGGCCGGGCGAGCCATGGGTTACACGTAACGGTTGGGTGTGGGGATAAAGCAGGGTGAGTTCGTCGGGCAGTCCCGCCAGATAACGCCCGTGCTCGGGTTTCAGGTTTTTCACCAACCAGTGCAGTTGGCCCCAGCGTTCCCTGTCGTTGCTGTTAGGCACATCGTGCTCGGTGCCATAGTTCAGGTAGTAGAACTCGTGATTACCGCGTGTCACCAGCCAGTCGCTGGGGCGCACGCGCTCGACCACGTCGTTGCTGTTGGGCACTGCATTGATGATGTCGCCGTTGATGAGGATTTGATCTGGCTGGTGGCGTTCCAGCTCGGCCATGACTGCCTCGAGGGCGTGGATATTTCCGTGGATATCGGCAAGGACGGCAAGACGCATGGTAGATGGTTGCTGGAGCGTGGTTTTCTAACAGTCGACAACCGAGTTTTCAGACCCCATGTCATTGGGAACGTAACGATCGGCAGCCCAATCGTTTTCCCACCGGCCGTCGATGCGATAACGATACTGGTAGCTGCGGCCGCTCTCGAGATCGACGACCAGCTTGAAATCGCCGTTTTTCAGGTGCTTCATGAATTGGGGTTGCCAGTTGTTGAAATCACCGGCCAGTTCTACTCTGTGGGCTTTTTTAGCGAAATCGACGCGGAATGTTACTTTGGTCGCGTTGCGGGATTTGATGGGTTGTTTTTTGATCATGCTTGTATTCCTGAATGTGAGAGTAATGATGATGCAGACCCGGATAACAGACAGTCCGCGTCGATTCAGCCAATGAAAAACCTGCTGTAAGGCCGTCGAGTTGAAACTGCGACGGTGCAGCAGGTTATGATCTGGGGAATGCGGGGGACGGGATCAGGATTCTGGCGGTGGTACGAGGTCGTTGACGGGCAGCGTTGGGAAGTTTTCGGGCGCAGGCGGGGGTTCGTTCCGCATGGGAGGCGGGGCGCTCATAGGCGCCGGAGTGGTTGCGGCCGGAGCGCCCGGCCGGGCGCCACAGTGGGGGCAACGTTTCCAGGCGTGGTCCAGCAACTGACCGCATTCATGGCAGGGTTGCCGCAGCTCGGTCTCGCAGTAAGGGCAGAATTGCCAGTCGGTGGCCACGGGCCGGCCACAGTGGAAGCAGGTCGGCGCCTGTTCGATCTCCCGCAGCAGCGCTTCTTCTTCCAGCGCCCGATCGTATTGTTCTGCCAGGGTCTGCCGGGGGCGCAGCAATAAGTACAGCAATACCCCGATGGGGCCAAAGATGAGCACCAGCAACGAGGCCAGCAGGGCGGCGAAGATGTCGGACGAACGGGTGCGGATATCGCGCCACGCCCACACGACAAGGCCTACCCAAAAAGCGACCAGCAGGCCGCTGATAATGGCGACGATCCATTCCAGGCCGACGCCGATGAGATTGGCGAGTTGTTCAGGCATTGAGAGGATTGCTCCAGGATGATGAAGTTCGGGGGCGACCCCGCTTAGCCAGGCATGTCAAACTCCGCGCAATGGCCAGGCCAGGACGCGGAGTCGATGCTTAGCAAGAAGTTATGATAGCACAAAGTGCTTGCGAGGGTGAAAAGGCAGGCGTGACGCGTGCACATCTGTCCCGCCTGCGCCTGGTTCGCATCCTCGGTTTTCTGCAACCGGGCGGGCGTAAGGTGCTCAGCCCTTACCCATCTTTGGCAAGTTCACGGCGTAGCACTTTGCCCACAGCACTCTTGGGCAATTCTGAGCGAAATTCTATGTGCCGCGGCACTTTGTAGCCGGCCAGCCGTTCCCGGCAATAGGCCCGGATTTCGTCGGCCGTGATAGAGACGCCTTCTTCGGGCACGATCCAGGCTTTGACCGCCTCGGTCGTGCGCGGATCAGGCACGCCGGCGACGCCCACTTCCTTAACCGCCGGATGACTGGCAATGACTTCTTCGACCTCGCGGGGCCACACCTGGAAGCCACTGGGCTTGATCACATCTTTCTTGCGATCAACGATGAACAGATAGCCGTCTTCATCCAGATATCCCAAATCGCCGGTAAACAGCCAGCCGTCGCGGATGGTCTCTGCCGTGGCTTCGGGGCGGTTCAGGTAGCCCAACATGAGCTGTGGCGCCGACAGGATGATCTCGCCTACCTCGCCAGTCGGGAGGTCGTTCTCGCCGGTTTCCGCATCGACAATACGCACCACTACATCCGGCGCCGGCATCCCCACCGATCCCGGTTTATAGGCTCCCAACACAGGGGTACACACGATGGCCATCATCGATTCGGTGAGCGCGTAGCCCTCCACGATGCGCGACTGGGTCAGCTTCTCGAAGCGTTCCTTGGTGTCGCGCAACAGGGCGGAGGCGCCCGAAATGCACAGGGTGATGGAGCTGAGGTCGGCTTTGCCGGATTTGACCTTGGGATGATCGAGCAGCGCATTGTAAAAGGTGGGCACGCCCGGCACGAACGATGCCCGTGCTTTCTCGATGGTCGAGATGACGTCGGTGATGTCGCGGGGATTGGGCACCAGCGCCATGGTGCCGCGTTTGACAAGGGCGACCGTCTGTACCCCTGCAGCGGCGAACACATGGAACAACGGCAGGCTGCACAACACGATCTCTGTCCAATCGTTGAATGCGTGCTGGAACCATTCGCCGATCTGCAGACCGGAAATAACCAGCGCCTGGTGTGAACCCAGCGCGGCTTTCGAGAGCCCGGTCGTGCCACCGGTGAACAGGATCAGTCCCGGATCCTGGGGATTGATGTCGATGGCAGGGCGGGCAGCTCCCTGATGGCGCTTGAGGATATCCTGAAACCAGATATCTCCTGCAGCCAGTTCGATGGCGTGTCCTTCTTTTTTCTCCTTAAGCAGGGTAAACAGCAGGCGCAGGAACGAAGGCAGGTATTCCTTGATGCTGGTGGCAATCACACGCTTGACCGGCGTCTTTCCCTGCACATCTTTGACCTTGTTATAGAACATGGTAATCACGATTGCAGTTTGAGCGTCTGCTTCGTTGAGCATGTGCTCGAGTTCGCGGCCTGTATACAGGGGATTGATGGAGGCCACAATGCCGCCTGCTTTCCACACCCCCAGTTCGGCAATGACATACTGGGGGGCATTGGCCATCAGGAGGGCCACGCGATCGCCTTTTTGTATGCCCATGTCCACCAGGCCGGCGGCAAAGGTATTGCTGAGCTGGTCCAGCTCGGCATAGGTGAGCGTTGCGCCTTTGAACCACAGCGCGGGGTGGTCTGGCCGCAGTTCGGCGGTTTCATGGACAATGTCAGCCAGCGTTGTTTCGGGATAGGGCGCCAATGAGGCGCGTACGCCTTTGTCATAATGCGCTAACCAGGGATATTGTGTCATTTGCAGCCCTCCACTGAGCCAGAATCACAGAAAATGGATGGTTGTAGAAAGTGAATTAGGGGAATAGATTACGCTGTTTTCGCCATACCAGCATCGTTGCTCACTTATCATTATACTGGATCGACATAATTGCCACAAACAGCTTGCAGAGACGTGATGCGCCCTAAACATGCCCCATTTCTTGACGCCGGAACAGCGAACGTGTAAGATTTATGTCAGTTACCTGGGCGAAGCAGCCCGGAACAGGAGTCTGGCATGGTCGAACGGTCGTATTGCATTGTCCCCCTCTATCAGATTGAACGGATTATTGTAGCTGGCTGCAAGGCACCACGGGCGCAAGATAGGATTGTGGGGCTATGAAGAGGACAACATACGCCCGAAGTTGCTACGACCGCTTTTTATGCTCGCATCAACCCACCCTTCCCACTTTTCGGAGGTTCCCGTATGGTCGCTCCAACCATCGATCAACTCAAGCAGGCGCATCACATATTGGCTGAATACCACTTTGAACGTCGACCGGTGCAGCATGGTTATGCCAACCGCACACTGTACATCAATCTTTCTCGCAATGAGATCGCCGAAAAACCCGTAACACAGCAGATGAAAGATGTGTTTACGGGCGGCCGCGGCTTTGCCTTGTGGCTGCTGTGGCAGGCCATCCATGATCATACCAGCTGGGATGACCCTGAAAACGAGCTGGTGTTTGCCAACGGCCCCATCAATGGCTCCACGGCTTATCCCGGACTGGGAAAAGCGACCGTGGTCACGATTTCACCGCTGACGCATCAGGTCATCGACAGCAATGGCGGCGGTTATTTCAGCCCATATCTGAAGTTTTCCGGCTTTGATGCCCTGGAGATTCAGGGCAAGGCGGAGAAGGATGTCATCATCTTTATCGATGGTGATATCGGGTCTGTGAGCATCGAAGAGGCGCCGTTGGAGGTCCTGGATTCGCATCTGCTGGCCGAACAACTCACGGAGATGTACGCTGATCCGGCATTGGGGGAGCGGGGCAAGATGGGCGTTTCGGTGGTGTCGGCCGGCGCGGCAGCTGATCACATTTTGTATGCCGGACTGAATCTGAGCTGGTATGATGTGCGGCGCAAGCATGTGCGTATGAAGCAGGCAGCCCGCGGCGGCAGCGGCCGTGTACTGCGCGACAAGAAGATCAAGGCGATTGTAGTGCGTTACAGCAGCCTGAAAGGCAGCAGCAACAATCCCGCCAAGCCGGAGCTGATCAAGAAAGCCGGTAAACGGATCAATCGGGAGATCGCCCTATACGACGATCAGCAGAATCAGATGCGCAAAGTGGGCACCGCGCATCTGGTCGAGATCATGGATCATTTCGACCTGCTGCCCGTCCATAATTACCGTTTTGGCCGCCACCCCGATTCCCGCAAAATCGACTCCGGCGTGTGGAAGAGTTTGTTCACACAGGGCCTGCCCGATGGCTGCTGGGCCGGATGCCAGCTCTCCTGCTCGCATGGCGTCGATCATTTCCACCTGCAGACCGGACCCTATGCCGGTGAAGCGGTGCTGGTCGATGGCCCCGAATACGAGACCGCGGCAGGGTTGGGCTCGAACATTGGTGTGTTCGATCCGGCTGGCGTGCTGGAATTGAATTTCTATGCCGACACCTATGGTGTCGATACCATCAGCCTGGCCAATTCCATTGCCTTTGTGATGGAATTGGTGGAAGCCGGGCATCTCACGCAGGAGCACACCGGCGGTTTGGACCTGTCGTGGGGGAACTGGCGCGCCGCGGCCGAGTTGCTGCACCAGATGGCGCGTGGTGAAGGGTTTGGCATGATCGTGGGAAAAGGTATACGCTGGATGAAACAGTACTTTGCCGACGAATACGGCATTGATCGGCAGTACCTGAATGACATTGGCATGGAAGTGAAGGGCTTGGAGATCTCGGAATATGTCACTAAAGAATCATTGGCCCAGCAGGGCGGCTATGCCATGGCCCTAAAAGGCGGCCAACACGACGAAGCCTGGCTGATCTTCATGGATCAGGTCAACAAACAGCTTCCCACATTTGAAGACAAGGCCGAGGCGTTGCATTATTTCCCCATGTGGCGTACCTGGTTCAGCCTCCACGGTCTTTGCAAATTGCCGTGGAATGATATCGAGCCGCCCGAGAATAAATCACTGCCCAATGCCGCCAAAGTGCCCGAGCACGTAGAAAACTATGTGTGGCTGTACGAGGGCACCACGGGCAATACCGCCACGGCGGACGATCTCATTCTACAATCGGAGCGCGTGTACAATTTCCAGCGCGTATTCAATCTGCGTATGGGCTTCGGCACCCGTGAGCATGATCATCCTCCCTACCGGGCCA
>JAJRXO010000221.1 GCA_024276255.1 Chloroflexota bacterium
AAATACGACCTTCGCGATTTCCTGCAGATCATTGGTACTGAGGCCGGCGGCGTCAATCTGTCTCATCACCTCCAGGCGTTGATTGTTCTGCTGCAGCTCATGTTGGGTTTCCAGCAGATACGTGATGTCGAAGCCGGTGCCTAGAATCAGCCGTTCATCGCCGATCTCCACAGCCTTGCCGGTGACGTCGATCCAGCGTTCTTTACCTTCCGGCGTGATGATCTTCATGCGTATGCGGTGTACCCGACTATCGCCAGTCAGCAGGGCGTCCAGCCATTGCTGAAGCTGGGGATGAAAATCGGGATGAACGAGTTTTTCAGACTCCAGATGTTTCAGGGTATCAACATCATAGCCGGTGATATCCCTGGCGGCCGGGTTAATATAGTGGACGCCAACTTCGTCAAAGATGAAGATGACGGCGTTGGTGGTCTCGGCGAGCGTACGAAACATGCGTTCGTTGCGCTCCAGCGCCGCCAGCATCTCCTTGCGATGGGAGATGTCTCGAAAAACAACCTGTACCGCGGGTTCACCCTTTTCCAGAAACGGAAAGGCGGCGACCTCGACGTTGATGTACTTGCCATCGGACCGCAAGAAACGCTCTTCAATAAAAGGTACGGGCTTACCGGTGCGATAAAGCTCCTGAATACGATTGATGGACGTCTGGCGATCGTCAGGATGCACAAAGCTTAAAGCGGGGCGGCCGATCCATGATTCACTATCTTTCAATCCCAGAATTCGCAGCGCCACTTTATTGACATAAACAGTTTTACCGTCTTTGTGCACGGCAATTCCATCGGGAACGATATCCAGCAATTGCTGGAAGCGCTGATCGCGTTCGCGCAATGTCTGCAACAGGCGCTGATTCTCATCAAGCCTGCTGATCAGCAGCACCTGCAGTAGCTCACCGCGATAGCGGATGGTGGATGCAGTGAGTTTGAAAGGGCACTCACCTTCATGCTCTGTGGCCCAGGAGATGGTTTCGTGCACCTGATGGCCGGGCTGGGTTTTGCTGCGCGCCAGCAGGGCCAGCACTGCATCATGGGTGGAGGCGGGCAGGTGGTCGAGCAGCGAGCTTCCTTTCAGGGAGTCGCCGGCGGCTTGCAGTAGCTGGCGGGCAGTGCGATTATCTCTCACGATGTTGGTGCCGCGCAGCACGATGATGCCCGTGTCGAGTAAATCCATCAGATAGCGCTCCAGGGCTTCTTCAATTGCATGATCATAGATGTGGGGGGAGTCTAGGGCTGAATGAGACTGGAAGTCGTTCATAGGTGGGGATTGGGCGAGGTGAGTGATAGGGTGATCGACTGCACCTGCGGATGCGAAAGCGAGACAAGACTGGAAATCTGTTGAGCGAAAACTGCGGCATGGGCTGTGGTAAAAAAGCGATACGCGGGTTGCGTATGGGCAGGGGCAAGCTGATTGCGGGCGGCAAGCACCCGTTGCACCTGGCGGGCGACGGCGGGAGCGGGATCGATGAGGGTGACCTCGGGGCCCATCACCCGTTGGATGACCGGTTGCAAGAAGGGATAATGCGTGCAGCCAAGCACCAGTTGATCGACCTGTTCTCCTTTTAGATAAGTCAAAACCTGGCCCAGATAGGCCTCGATCTCCGGCCCATCCAGCTGTCCTGCTTCGACCCATTCTACCAGATATGGGCATATCTGGGTATGCACCTCCACGCCGGAGGCGAAGCGCTCTACCAGGCGCTGGAAGCGTTCAGCCTGCAAGGTGCCGGGGGTTGCCAGCACACCAACACGGCCGCTGCGAGTGTGCTCGCTGGCCGGTTTGACGGCCGGTTCCATGCCCACGATGGCCGCTTCAGGCCAGCGTCGGCGCAGGCTGTTCAGCGCCGCTGCCGAGGCCGTGTTGCAGGCAACGACCACCACTTTAACGCCCTGTTGCCACAACCAGGCCGTGGCAGCGTGCGTAAGTCGGGCGATCTCTGCTCGCGGGCGATTGCCGTAGGGCACGT
>JAJRXO010000012.1 GCA_024276255.1 Chloroflexota bacterium
ATGCAGCATGTGATGGACACCTTGCCCCCCGAGGAACGGTACAACTACATCTACCAGGGAGAATCGCAGGTGCTGGACCATATTCTGGTCACGCCGACGTTGTTTGATTTGCTGAAGCGGGTCGATATCTTGCATGTCAATGCCGACTTCCCGCCGGCTATCCCGGATGATCCCAGCCCGCTGCGCAAATCCGATCACGACCCGGTGATCGCCACGTTCAATCTGCAATAACGCTATTTCTGACGCGCATGCCCGTATTGCGTGTTGCGTATTGCGTATTGCGTATTGAGTGTTGCGTAACGCCTTTACAGGGTTTCTCTGTAAAATGTATATTGGGTAGACTTGGAGATCAGGAAACCAGGCCAGGCCTGCGCCGCGCAACGATTGCCCGGTCTCCAGGTTTCCCGGGTTCCAAAAGGGTCATTAGCAACCATACTTTTATCCACACGAACGACTTTGGTTGCGGCCCTGCCACCATCCGTATCGGCGTGCAGCCGTCCATGGTTTCTGGCCTGAAAAAGGCCTCTCAGCCCCCGCCATATTTCATTTTCAGGCCGGATCTGTGGTATGATTGCTGCGATCCCATATTAGCACTCTCACCCTTCAAGTGCTAGAATTCTGCTCCGTAACGAATCATGTCCCGCCACACCATTTCCGCCGCCGATATCAGCCCGCGCCAACAGGCCATCCTGGGCCTGATTGTGCGGGAGTTTATCGAAAACGCAGAGCCGGTTGGATCAGTACACCTGGTTCGCAAATACCAGCTTGGCATCTCGTCGGCCACCGTGCGCAACGAGATGAAAAAGCTGGAAGAACTGGGCTATCTTACGCATCCTCATACTTCAGCAGGGCGCATCCCCACACACAGGGGCTACCGCTTCTTTGTGCAGCATCTGCTGCCTGAAACCAGCCTGCCGGAATCCCTGCAACATACCATCCGCCACCAGTTTTATCAGGTGCAGCAGGAGCTGGATCAGTGGGTGCGCCTGGCAGCCAGTGTGATGGCCCGCACCACGCAAAACGCGGCCATCACCACCGTCCCCCGCCCCAGCCAGGCACAATTCAAGCATCTCGAGCTCATCAGTCTGCAGCCTCGCACGGTGCTGATGGTATTGGTGCTGGCGGGGGGCTCCGTGCGTCAGCAACTGGTGACGCTGGACGACGTCTGGACGCAGGAGGAGCTCTCACGCCTGAGCGAATCCATCAACCGCCATCTCGGCGGATTGACGCAGGCGCAGATCAGCCAGACCGAGGCTGAAAGCGATCCGCTTGAGCGCAGGATCATCGAACTCATCGCCGATATCCTCTATCACGAAGACCGGCAACACTCCCAGATTTACCGTGACGGTCTCACCCACGTGCTGCAATCACCCGAATTTGCCGACCGCGGCACAGCCCGTCGTTTCATCGAGATCTTCGAGGAGCCCACGGCCATTGTCCCCATCATCGAGGAAGCTCGGCAAATCGCCGGCATACAGGTGATCATCGGCGGAGAGCAACCCTACGATGAGCTGCCCAATATCAGCATGGTGCTCTCGCGCTACGGCCAGCCCCAGCAGGCGGCCGGCATCCTGGGCATTATCGGCCCCATTCGTATGCCCTACGGGCACACCATCTCCACCGTACGCTTCATGTCGCAGCTGATGAGCACGCTCATCGCCAGCCTTTATGGCGATGAGGAGGCAGCCGGGCTGTCCGGCTCCGCCCCTGATACACCCCCAACCGTCATCTGAAACCCAATCGTCTTCATCCCTTCCACAAAATCCTGGTCTGAATCGCATTTTCCCAAGCCATGAACAACCACAACAATCATCCCGAAACGCCCCCGAACGATCAGCAAAACGAAACCCCCACGCCAACCGAGCCCATTGCAGACGAAAACGCGGTCGAGATGGAAGCGCCCGAGGCCGCGGCTGTGGAGGACGAGACTCTGAATAATCTCGTCAACGAACTCAAAGAAGCCCGCCAGCAGGCTGATGCCGCCAAAGATCAGGCCCTGCGCGCGCAGGCCGAACTGCAAAACTTCCGCAAACGCAAGGAGCGGGAGGCATTCGAGCGCGTGGCCCAGGCCAATGCCCGCCTGCTGAGAGAGCTGCTGCCCATCATCGATGACTTCGAACGCGCCTTCGCCAATGTGCCCGAGCAGGTGACCGACGAGGAGAGCGCCTGGCTGGAAGGCTTCCGGCTCATCGAGCGCAAGCTGCACACGCTGCTCGAACGTGAGGGCGTCATCCCCATCGAGGCCAGCGGCGCCTTCGACCCCACCGTCCACGAAGCGATCAGCGTTGAACCCAGTGACGACGTACCCAGCGGAGAAATCATCGCCGAGGTGCAACGCGGTTACAAACTCAACGATAAAGTCCTGCGGCCCAGTTACGTACGCGTGGCCAAATAACCCATTCAAACCACAAGAGCCAAATATGTCTAAAATCATCGGAATCGACCTCGGAACCACCAACTCGGCGGTGGCCGTCATGGAAGGCGGCGAACCCACCATTATCGCCTCGGCCGAAGGCGGCCGTCTCATCCCCTCGGTTGTCGCCGTCAATCCCAAGAGCGGCGAACGCATGGTGGGGCAGATCGCGCGGCGTCAGGCGATCACAAATGCTGAAAACACCATCTTCTCCGTCAAACGCTTTATCGGCCGCAAGTTCGACGATCCAGTCGTGCAACGGGGCAAGGACCAACTGCCCTACAAACTCGTGGCGGCGCCGAACGGCGATGTACGCGTGGTGATGGGCGATCGTGAATACGCGCCCCCGGAGATCTCGGCCATGGTCCTGCAAAAGATCAAGGCCGACGTCGAGTCCTATCTCGGCGAGCCCGTCACCCAGGCCGTGATCACCGTCCCCGCCTATTTCAATGACTCACAACGCCAGGCCACCAAGGATGCCGGTAAGATCGCCGGTCTGGAAGTACTGCGCATCATCAACGAACCCACAGCTTCAGCCCTGGCCTATGGCCTTGATAAAAGCACCAAAGAGGGCAAGATCGCCGTGTACGATCTGGGCGGAGGCACCTTCGACATCTCCATACTCGACGTTGGTGATGGCGTATTCGAGGTGCTGAGCACCAACGGCGACACCTATCTGGGCGGCGATGATTTCGATCAGCGCATCATCAACTGGGTGGCCGACGTCTTCCAGACCGAATACGGCATCAACCTGCGCAAGGATCGCATGGCCCTGCAGCGTCTGAAAGAGGCGGCCGAAAAAGCCAAGATCGAACTCTCGACCGTGCTGGAGACCGAGATCAACCTGCCCTATATCACTGCCGACGCTTCTGGTCCCAAGCATCTCATCGTCTCCCTCAGCCGGGCCAAGCTCGAGCAGCTCACCGAAGACCTGATCCAGCGCACCATCGGTCCCTGTCGCCAGGCGCTCAGCGATGCAAGCATCGACAAATCCGAGATCAACGATGTCATCCTCGTTGGCGGTATGACCCGAATGCCGGCGGTTCAGGAAGCCGTACAAAAATTCTTCGAGCGCACCCCGCACAAGGGCGTGAATCCCGACGAGGTTGTGGCCATCGGCGCCGCCATCCAGGCGGGCGTGCTGGCCGGCGACGTCAAGGACATCCTCCTGCTCGACGTCACCCCTCTCACCCTGGCCATTGAGACCCTGGGCGGTGTTGCGACACCGATGATTGAGCGCAATACCACCATCCCCACCAAGAAAACCCAGGTGTTTACCACGGCCTCGCACAATCAGACCCAGGTGGAGATCGTCATCACCCAGGGCGAGCGTCCCATGACCAAAGATAACAAAATGTTGGGGCGATTTATTCTCGATGGCATCCCCCCGGCCCCGCGCGGGGTGCCGCAGATCGAGGTGACCTTCGACATCGACGCCAATGGTATCCTGCACGTCAACGCCCATGACAAGGCCACAGGCCGCGAGCAATCGATCAAGATCACAGCCAGTTCGGGCCTCAGCGATGAGGAGATCGAGCGCATGGTGCAGGAAGCCGAAGTCCACAAGGCCGAGGATGAGCAACGCCGCAAGGTCATCGAAGCCCGAAATCGGGCCGACGCCGTTATTTATCAGACAGAAAAGGCCGTCGAAGAGGCGAGCGACCAGTTGCCGGACAATATCAAGGACGATCTGCAGAAAAGGATCACAGACCTGCGTGGCCTGCTTGATGGCGATGATCCCGCTGCTATCGAACGCGGCACCGACGATCTATTGCAGGCAGCCCAGCAGATCGGCCAGTATCTTTACAATCAGGCAGAAGCGTCGACTCCGCCGCCGACCGATGGTGCCAGCTCCGACAGCGACCAGGGCCCGGACGACGGTGAAGACGTGGTGGATGCCGAGTTCCACGACGCCGAATAATCTTTCTCACCCACATGCCCCCTCCTGCGAACTGACGCATCTGCCGTTGGCCAGCGAGGGGGTTAACGCGCCCACCAGCGCTCTGGGCCCAGACGTTTGCCATAGCCCATGAATCCGTCCAGTGAGTAGACGAGACGGCGCAGAGGCGTGCCTGCCAACCAGCGGGCGGCCCGATGCCACCATTTGCCATAATCTTTGTTATAAGGGCAGGTGCGGATGCAGATGGCGCAATCGCTGTCTTGTAGCGTCCAGAAATTGAAGCATTTTTCGGCATTCACCGACCATTTCTTCACGCCCTTGCGATTGGAGATGTTGTTGGTGGCGAATGAAGGGGCTCCCAGGGGCAGGGCTTTGGCCGGACAGGTTTCGGCGCAGCGTTTGCAAATCCGGCAAAAGGCGCGTACGCCAAAACTGATGGGTCGGTCGTGAGCCAGGGGCAGATCGGTGTAGACCTTGCCCAGACGCACACGCGGCCCATACGCTTTGGTGATCAACAGTCCATTACGGCCATATTCGCCCAGGCCTGCCTTGATGGCGTAGGGGATGCTGGGCGCGGTGTCGTTCATGCTGGGGATCGCCCGGTATCCCAGATCACGGATGAACTGGGCAAGCGAGATCAGCAGGGCAGCGTCTCGTGAGTAGCCCACGCCCGTGGCCGCGCTACCCAGAGCCGAGGGCATGGTTTTCATGATGTCGTAGGGCATGGGCACAGCCACCACGATGACATGCTGCAGTCCCGGCGGGATTTCGGGCGGCAGCTCCTCGCCGCTGCTGTCGTGGTAGCGAGTGCTATATTGCCATCGTTCATCATAGTGGGTAATGCCCACCAGGGCTGCGCCCAGCACCCTGGCAGCTTTTTTAACGCGGCCGGCAACCTCTTCGGGCGAGCCCAGCTCAGCCCGGCGCGACGAGACCTCTCCCAGCAGGGTGAAGACGTCGGTGAATCCCTCGCAGCGCTCCCGTTCCCCACGGATATCGGCGAGGACATCGCTGAGATGCCAACCAGCGTTGCGCAAGGCGTAATCCGGCTGATGAAAGCCCTGGGCGCGACGGTGCCGGGTAACCGGCTCACTGTGTCCGCGATAAAAAGCCTCGGTCTTAAGGTTGCGGATGCTCGGGTCCCACCAGGAACGCCGGAACATCTCATTCTTCTGCGGGAAGCGATCGAAATCATCATTGATCTCGAAGCCCGCTTCCTTGTCGCTGGCATCTTTGAGGTGTGGTGAGGGAGATGGCATCATGGATTGGACTCGTAATTGCGTATCAGGAAACCCCTGAACGGGAAAACTGGGACGGCATCGCCCCATGCGGCATGGTTACCTGGCCTATTGGCCACCTGATTTTCCGCCTTACTGGTTTACTGGTTTCCTCGTCTACTTATCAACTATCAATCTATCTTCAACCTTCAAATACCATCCC
>JAJRXO010000222.1 GCA_024276255.1 Chloroflexota bacterium
ATGCCAGATGATGTATGGCAGGTCTGCTCATGCCAGCCCCGTATGATGCAACGATCTCATATTATACCCAATCACCGGCCAGAACCAAAGATAAAGGCAACCAACAAAACCACAACCCCTCTTCTCTCGCCTTGCCAGGATAGAACAGCCAGCAGAAAAGGGCATTACTCCGCCCCCTCCGCTGGCTGTTCTCAGGTAATGCACATCAATCAGGGATCAGGGGTCGTAAGGCAGAGCGCTGTATTCCATCAGCTTATCCCAGCGATGCCGGGCCGTGATCGTACGGATGGTGCCGGTGCGCGAGCGCATAACGATGCTATTGGTAATGGCGCCTCCGCCAAAATAGCGCACCCCGTTCAACAGCTCGCCGTTGGTAATGCCGGTGGCGGCGAAGAACACATTATCACCGCGCACCAGGTCGCGAATGCCGATCACCCCCTCCAGGTCCTGTTTGGCTGCCAGCGACTTGGCGATTTCTTCGTCATTGCGGGGCCACAGCTTGCACTGCATGTCGCCGCCCAGGCAGATGAGTGCGGCAGCAGAGATCACAGCCTCGGGCGAGCCCCCCACCCCCATGAGCACGTCGATGCCGTAATCGGGCATGCAGGTTGCAATGGCGCCGGCCACATCACCATCACGAATCAGGCGAATGCGGGCGCCCGCCGCCCGCACCTCGTGAATCAACTCGGAGTGACGGGGGCGATCCAGGATCATCACCGTCACATCATCTACATCTTTTTGCAGGGCCCTGGCGATATTGGTCAGGTTTTCCTGCACAGGAGCGTTGATATCGATTACGCCCGCTGCCTCCGGTCCTACTGCGATTTTGTTCATGTAAACCACATGAAACGGATCATACATGGTGCCGCGTTCGGCGATAGCCACCACGGCCAGGGCCCCGTTGCCGCCTTCGGCCGTCAAGCGGGTGCCGTCGATGGGATCCACGGCAATGTCTACGGCCGGCGCCTCTCCTGTGCCCAGACGTTCGCCATTGTAGAGCATGGGAGCCTCGTCTTTTTCGCCTTCGCCGATAATCACGACGCCATCCATCGCTACCGTGTTCAGCACCAACCGCATGGCATCGACCGCGGCTTGGTCGGCAGCGATTTTATTACCGCGTCCCATCCAGCGACCGGCAGCCAGGGCTGCGGCTTCGGTGACGCGGACCAATTCCAGGGCCAGATTGCGATCAGGGGGTTGACTCATGAGTTCAATGTCCTTGAAGCGTAGGGGGAGTGAGTTGAATGGATGGGAGAAGAAGTTGTCAGGAGATCACACCCAGTTCGCGCCCGACTTTGGCAAATACTTCCAGGCCGAAATCGAGATCGTCGTGATGATGGGCCGCGGTATTCATCACCCGAATGCGCGCCAGGCCCCTGGGCACGGTGGGAAAACCGATGCTCATGGCAAAAACGCCTTCGGTAAACAAACGCTGACTGAAGGTTTTGGCCAGCCCGGCCTCGCCCAGCATGATGGGCAGGATCGGCGTCTGGCTGTGGCCGGTATCGAAGCCCAACTCCTCCATGCCGGCGCGCAGGTAACGGGCGTTGTCCCACAATTTTTGCACCCGCTCCTCGCTTTCTTCCAGTAAATCCACGGCCGCCAGGCAAGCGGCGGTGTCGGCCGGGGTGGTGGCGCTGGAGAACAGGAAGGGCCGCGCCTTCTGGCGGATATAATCCACGATCAGTTTTTTACCGGCAATCACGCCGCCCACCACGCCAAAGGCTTTCGACAGGGTGCCGATCTCCACATCGATGCGCCCATGCAGATCGAAATGATCCACGATCCCGCGTCCGCCCCGGCCCAGCACGCCTTCGCCGTGCGCATCATCAACCATGGTCATGACGCCATAACGCTGCGCTACTTCATACAACCTGTCCAGCGGTGCGATGTCGCCATCCATGCTGAATACGCCGTCTGTGACCAGCAGGCCGCGGCGATATTGGGGCAGATGTTCCTTGATCTTGGCCTCGGCGTCGGCCGGATCGCAGTGTTCATACACGATGATCTTGGCGCCCGACAGGCGGCAGCCATCGATGATGGAGGCATGATTCAGACGATCCGAGAAGATCACATCGCCCTTGCCGACCAGGGGCGGAATGGCAGCCTGATTGGCGTTAAAACCACTCTGCACGAACAGGGCATCTTCCACCCCCTTGAAGGCCGCCAGGCGTTGTTCGAGCTCGCGATGCAGGGCCGTGGTACCGGCAATGGTACGCACGGCAGCCGGCCCCACCCCCCAGCGTTCAATGGCCTCTTGCGCGGCCTGGCGCAGACGCGGGTGGTTGGCCAATCCCAGATAGTTGTTGGTGCAGAAGTTCAACACCCGTCGCCCGTCCACCACCATCCAGGCATCGGCGGGCGACTCGATGGTGCGGATGTTGATCAGCAGGCTTTCGGCTTCCAGACGCTGCAATTCCTCATAAATGAAATTCAGTCTGGCAGAAGTATCAACCATAACGACCTCCGAAATTGATTTATAGCAATCGAAAAAGAGATTCAGTGATAGCGGGACTATCCCAACGACGCGCTTTGCCCCTCATTGCTTGCAGGTTGCACCAATCTTTCTTCCTGAACACAGGCACAAATCCATGACACAGCATGTAATTCTGGCGCATGGCACGCTCCGTTGGGTGACTTGGCCAAAGTGTCATCATGCAGATGACGAACGTGAGTAACTGCCCGGAGATGAATCTTTTTGGCGGCCAGGCCTCCGCACCAGCGAGTTTGTGAAGCGGGGGTTGCGGCGCCAGGCTGCGGGCACAGTTACGAATACGATTTGAATGACGGGTTCAGTATAGCACGTCGCCCCCTATCCACCAAGACAAAAAGCCCAAAATACGATACAATGGCTGACACGGGCGAATCGACAGGCCGGGAAGCTGGCGCCAATGAAGATGCCAGAATGCAAGCGCATTCATTCGTGAGTGTAAGCGTGCCTGAGCGGTTGCCCTGTCAAACCCCCTGTTTTTCCATCGCGTAAAAACCTTCATTTACCAGGAGTGACAATGTCCCAAGTTCATGCAATTGCAGTTTTGACCAGCGGCGGCGATGCCCCGGGGATGAATGCGGCCATCCGTGCTGCTGTGCGCATGGCGCTGCACTGCGGCCTGGAGGTATACGGGATTCACAACGGATGGCAGGGTGCAGTGGATGGCGGGGAGGCGATTACGAAAATGACATGGGGTTCGGTGGGAGGCATTTTACAGCGCGGAGGCACGATCCTGGGCACCGCCCGTTGCCAGGCATTCCATCATCGTGAAGGCCGGCGTCAGGCTGCGATCAACCTGTATCGCCTGGGCATCGACGGGCTGGTTGTCATCGGCGGAGAAGGATCGCTCACGGGCGCCCGCATTTTCGCCGAAGAATGGCCGCAATTGTTGCAAGAGGCCGCGGCCCAGGGGCAGATTACGCTGGAAAGCGATGCGCGGCCACAACTGGCTGTGGTGGGTCTGCCGGGCTCAATCGATAACGACACCTACGGCTCTGATATGTCGATCGGCGCTGACACAGCCCTGCACCGCATCGTGACCGCGGCCGATCAGCTGGTAAGCACAGCCTCTGCGCATCAGCGCACGTTTATCATGGAGGTGATGGGCCGACATTGTGGTTATCTGGCGCTGGCCGGCGGGCTGGCCGCGGGCAGTCATTGGGTGATCGTGCCCGAGGAGGAGCTGAAACCCCGCTGGCATCGTGAAATGGTGAATTCATTGAAGCGCAGCCGGAAGGCCGGACGCCAACATGCTATCATCGTGGTCGCTGAAGGCGCCCGCCATCCCGATGGCCTGCCGCTCGACGCCAGCACAGTACGCGACATCCTCATGCAGCGTCTGGACGTGGAGGCGCGTGTGACCGTGTTGGGTCATGTGCAGCGCGGCGGATCGCCCAGCGCCTACGATCGGGTGCTGGCCAGCCGATTGGGAGCGGCCGCGGTCAAAGACCTGATAAATGTGGGGGCCAGCCAGGCGCCGCGCATGCTGGGCATTGTGGAAAACAAGATTCAGAGCACGCCGCTGGCGGAAATGGTGGAAAAAAGCCGCAGCGTGGGCGAGCATATCGACGAGGGAAATTACGAAACCGCCTTGCAATTACGCGGATACAGTTTCCAGGAACAACTCAAACTCTTTCGCCTGCTGCGACAATCCGCACCGGATGTGAAGAGCTCGCAGGGGAATCTGCTGGTGCTCACCGCAGGCCATGATGTGCCGGGCATGAACCCATGCGTACGCGTGCTCACGCGGGTGGCGCTCAATCGGGGCTATCAGGTGCTGGCTGCCCAATATGGGTTCAGCGGCCTGCTCAGCAATCAGGTAAAGCCTCTGGCCTGGATGGAAGTCAGTGGCTGGGCAGCGCGTGGGGGCTCGGAACTGGGCACGGGCCGTTATGAACTGCATGAGCAGGATCTGCCGGCGCTGGCGGACGTGTTACGACAGCAACAGATCTCGGCCATGGTCGTTGTCGGCGGCCTGGATGCCTACCGCAATCTGGCGCTCATGCAGGCCCGACAGCAACAATACCCCGAATTCCACATCCCGGTCGTGATCATCCCCGCTTCCATCACCAACATGCTACCCAACACCGACTTTTCGTTGGGCACCGACACAGCCCTGAACAACATCGTCTCGGCCATCGACCGCGTCAAGGACACGGCCAGCGCCAACAAGCGCGCCTTTGTCATCGAAGTCGCCGGTTATCATTCCGGTTATCTGGCCATCATGGCCGCCCTGGCCTCGGGCGCGGAGGGCATGTATATACCGGAAGAGGGCATCAGCCTGCAACAACTGGCTGACGATGTAGTTGCGCTGCGGCAGGGCTTTGCAGCCGGGAAACGGCTGGCCCTGTGGATTCAGAGCGAAAACGCCTCGCCCGTATACGATCAATCGATGGTGCGACGCATCCTGGAACAGGAAGGAGGCGAATTGTTCGATGTGCGCTCGGTTGTGCTGGGGCATATCCAGCGGGGAGGAGCGCCGTCACCCTTCGACCGTATCCTGGCCGGACGTTTTGCTGTGGCAGCGATCGAGACCCTGAGCAACATGGCCATCGAATCAAGTCTCGATTATCAGTGTGTGGGATTGCGCGGCAAACATATCGTGGGAAAAAACCTCAGTGCAGCGCTGGAAGAAATGGATTGGCCCTACGAACGCCCCCGCGATGAATGGTTTATGGAACTGGCCGAGCTGGCACGGATTCTGTAGGGGGTTGTCTTGCGCTCAGTTGATCTTTTTGCCCTGACGTCTATAATGATAGAAACTACCGATCACTTCTCGCTCTCAGTCTATTCAAGGAAATAACCCATGATCCAATTCTTTTCTGCTTTTCTTCCCTTCTTGCTGGTGGTTTTGGCCATCGTCTCCGCGGCCATCAAAATCGTTCAGGAATATGAACGAGGTGTCGTGTTTCGTTTGGGGCGTTTTGTCGGCATCCGGGGCCCTGGCCTCATCCTGCTCATCCCCTTCATCGAGCGCATGGTCAAGGTCGATCTGCGTGTGGTCACCCTCGATGTGCCCTCTCAGGAAGCCATCACCCAAGACAATGTAACCGTGCGCGTGAATGCCGTGGTGTATTTCCAGGTGATCGATCCCGACAGGGCCGTGATCAATGTAGAGGATTTTCGCCGGGCCACCGCCCAGATCGCCCAGACCACGTTGCGTTCGGTCATGGGTCAGCATGAGCTTGATGATCTGCTCTCGCGCCGCGAACGCATCAACGCGGAACTCCAGCGCATCATCGATGATTCCACCGAACCCTGGGGAATCAAAGTCTCGGTCGTGGAAGTGAAAGATGTGGAGCTGCCCAGCACCATGCAACGCGCCATGGCCCGACAGGCCGAGGCCGAACGCGAACGCCGCGCCAAGATCATCCACGCCGAAGGCGAGTATTCAGCCAGCCAGCAGTTGGCCGAAGCCGCTCGCGTGATGGCCGACTCGCCCGGGGCCATCCAGTTGCGCTATCTGCAAACGCTTACCGAAATCGCCGTGGAACAAAACTCCACCATCATCTTCCCCCTGCCGCTGGAATTCATGGAGACCTTTCAGGGCCTGCTAGGCGGCAAAAAGGACTGATGCACTGGCAAATGCCTTGCGCGTCGGCCCGCCCCTCATGATAAATTCATCTCGCAAAAGGCGTCAGAGGACGAATGAAAAATCGTTTCGCCTGTTCCCCTGCCGCCTTGCGAGAACCACTTACGGGACACCAGGACCATGACAACACACCGGCATGCCCCCTTAGCATTACCTCCGGTTATCGACTGGTTGCTCGCCCACCGCTGGGATGTGGAACAGAATGACCCTGTGCGAGCGCGACGGGAGGACCTGCCCGGTGTGTGGATCCTGCATGTCGACAAGGGGGGGCGTGTGCGGCTGCAACGGAGATTCTATGCTTCGGCCCCCCAGGGGATGCGACGGCAGCGACGCGGCTATGTGTATTATCTGCATGGCGAACATAGCGAAACCATTGATATCAGTACCACCATCACCGCCCTGGACGACCTGCCGATTGTGCTGGGTCAGATGATAGGCTGGGCGCTGGAGCCACCCTTTGCCGAAGAGGAGGCATTTGACTGATGGACGAATGGCGCCGAGCTCTGCCCGTGGCGCTTATCACCTCACTCATATGGCTGAGCCTGTTTGCTCTGTACCTGCTGTTTGCCCGCCGGCATCCCGCCGCCCAGCCGATTCAGATCGTACCCCCCGATAGCAGCCAGGCATCGGCCACAGCCCTCCCCACACCCACACCCGCGCCGCTCCGTGTTTACGTGAGCGGCGCGGTGCGCGCTCCCGGCGTTTATCGTCTACCCGCGGACAGCATTGTGGATGATGCCGTGACCGCGGCCGGCGGCCCCACCGCCGATGCCGATCTCATCGCCATCAACCTCGCCCATCCCCTCAG